>SYAK01000365.1 GCA_005788935.1 Pseudomonadota bacterium | reverse complement strand
GGCGCAAGAAGTACGGCCGCCCGAAGGCCCGCCGTCGCTTCCAGTTCTCGAAGCGCTGATCGCGCAGAGGGCGCACGCGCGGCCTCGAGAGGTCGCGCCGACAGATGGTCACCACAACGCCGTGCCCGGCCCCCCGGGGGCGGCGTTGTCGTTTGAGGGCCCCGCGGCCGCGCGCGGCGGTCCGGGAGTGAACCTGCGATGATCGCGCGCGAAGACGCCGAGGCGCCGACCTCCGAGGTCAACGAGAGCCAGCCCGAGCCCGTGGTCGAGACGACGGGCGCCGCGACCGACGCGGCCGAGCCTCCGCCTGCCGACTCGACCGGGGTGGACGGCGCGACGGCGACGCGACGCTCGCTCGCGACGCCTGCGCCGTCGGGTCCGCGGATGCGACCGCTGCATGAGGCGCGGGTGCGGCTCGCGGTGCTCGTGACAGCCTGTCTGCTGTTCCTCCCGAACCTCGGGGCCTTTGGCCTCTGGGACCCGTGGGAGACGCATTACGGCGCGGTGACGACCGAGATGCTCGACACCTGGGACTGGGTGAGCCCGTGGTGGGGCTGGCGCGGCAAACTCGGGGGCGAGGCCGCCAACGAGGCGGGCGGCTTCTACAGCAAGCCGATCCTCATCTTCTGGACCGAGGCGATCGCGGCGCGCGTCGTCGGGCGTGGCGAGTGGGCAGTTCGGCTGCCGTGCGCGCTGCTCGCGATCCTCGCGGTCTATGTCACCTACCTGTCGATCTCGCGCGTCTGGACGCGACGGACGGGGCTCCTCGCGGCGGCGGTGCTCGCGACCTCGCCGTTCTTCTTCATGGTGAGCCGGCAGGCCCAGACGGACATGCCGTTCGTCGCCACGCTCACCGTCGCGATGGGGCTCTTCCTGCTCGCGACCCTCGCCCCCGCGCTGCCGATCGACGACCGCACCTTCCGGCGACGGACGTGGCTGACGGTGGGTGCCCTCGCGCTGATGGCGCTGCCGCAATACGGGCTGATGCTGACCGACTTCCCGGCCCCCCACGCGGCCGCGGTCGGCGGCTTCCCGTCGGGCCTCCTGCATCAGGGCTGGCCGTGGGCGCTCGGCTACACGCTGCTCTTTGGCGCGATCCTCTGGCACGCGCGGCGGAGCTACACGCGCGAGGTTCGCGCCGCAGGTGGCCTCACGGACGACCTCAAGGACCGCTGGAACCGCCGGTATCTCTTGTGGCTTTTCTATGCCACGCTGGCCATGAGCAGCTACGCCAAGGGGCTCCTCGGCTTCCTGCTGCCAGGCGCTATCCTGTTCTTCTGGCTGCTCGTCACGAACGGCTGGCGGCTGCTCGGGCGCGTCGAGCTGCTGCGCGGCGTCGGCGTCTTCCTCGCCCTCGGCCTGCCCTGGTACGTCGCGATGCTGGTCAAGCATGGGCAAGCGTATTTCCAGCGCTTCTTCATCCACGACCACTTCAACCGCGCCTTCTCGGGCGTGCACCAGATCGACTCGGGCACCTTCGAGCACTTCATCAAGTGGCTCGGCTTCGGGCTCTTCCCGTGGGTCGCCTTCACCCCGCTCGCGCTGTTCTGGCTGCTTCGCCTGCGGACCCGCGACGAGGCCCCGCAGAACCGCGCGCTCGTGCTCCTCGCGACGTGGGCGCTGTTCTCATTTGCGCTCTTTACGTATTCGAGCACCAAATTTCACCACTACATCTTCCCCGCGATTCCACCGATGGCGGCCATCACGGCGCTCTTCATCCGCTGGCTCGTCCACGAGGGCGGCGCGATGGCGCGCTTCGTGACGATCATCGCAGCCGTGACGACGCTCGCGGTGGGCACGGACCTCGCGGCCGACCCGCAGCACCTGCGGAACCTGATGACCTACAAGTACGATCGCCCGATGCCGAAGCCGCTGCCACTCGACGCGGACGTGCCTGTCGCCGAGGGATCGAAGACGACGTGGGCCGAGAGCACCTTCTTCCGCCACATCTCGCCGACGATGCAGGCGACGCTCACGTCGCGCGCCTTCCGCTTCGAACATGTGCTGCCGTGGCTTACAGCGGCCGCGGTCCTCGCGGTCGGTCTCTTCTTCTTCGCGCGGACTCGCCTCATCGGCGTCGGCGGGCTCGCGGTGGTCGCGTCGCTGCTGCTCGCGTGGTCACTCAACTACTACCTGCCGTCGCTGACGCCGCATTGGTCGCAGAAGTACCTGTTTGACGCCTACTACGACACCTGTACGCTGCGTCCGATGCGCGACGACATCCGCGAGTCGTACGAGCCGCTGCTCGCCAAGGTGGGGCTCGGCGACCTCGCCGACTATCTGCGGAGCGAGCCGAAGCGCATCTGCGAGGAGGACATCACCGCGTGGCTCATCACCTGGCGCGGCGAGACCTACTACAGCTACAACGAGTTGATCCCCATTGGAAAACGGGAACAGCTTCCGACCTATCTCGAGCAGTTCAACAACGGCCGAAAGTTCTACCTGATCGCCGAGCGCGGACGCGCCCAGACCATCAGGAGCGAGCTGAAGACCGCGACCGACGGCCTGAAGAAGAAGCGTCCCGAGGCCTTCGGCGACGTCACCGAGTGGGATGTGAAGGTCGAAAACGACGAGAACCACTTCTTTCAGACCCTGAGCGCCACCCCTGTCCGCAGCGCTCAGTCGAAGCCCTCGGGCAGTTGATCCGGCGCGCGGAGCCGGATATGAACCGCCCGCGATCGCGCCTGCCGTCCCGCGAGGCGCCCACGAGGAGAGAGCTGCCATGATGAACGTCGCTGTCGTAGGAACCGGATATGTGGGCCTCGTCGCGGGCGCCTGCTTCGCCGAGCTCGGTCACCACGTTGTCTGCGTCGACAACAACCAGGCGAAGCTCGCCATCCTGCGCGCGGGCCGCCTGCCGATCTACGAGCCCGGGCTCGAGGAGATGGTGCCGAAGAACGCCTCGCGCGGGCGGCTCCGCTTCACCGACGACCTCGCGACGGCGGTCCGCGAGTGCGAGGTGGTCTTCATCGCGGTCGGTACGCCGCCTGGCGAGGACGGCTCGGCCGACCTCCGCCACGTGATGGCGGTCGCGAGCCAGATTGGCAAGAACATCAATGGCTTCAAGGTCGTTGTCGTCAAGTCTACGGTGCCGATCGGGACGTGCGACAAGGTGCGCGCGATGATCGCCCCCGAGACGACCCACCCGTTCGCGGTCGTGTCGAACCCGGAGTTCCTGCGCGAGGGCGTGGCGGTCGGTGACTTCATGCACCCCGACCGCATCGTCGTCGGGGCCGACAGCGAGCAGGCGGTCGAGGTCATGCGGCGGCTCTATCGCCCGCTGACCGCCGAGGGTGCCAAGTTCCTCGTGATGGACGTCCGCTCGAGTGAAATGACGAAGTATGCGTCAAACGCGATGCTCGCCGCGCGCATCTCGTTCATGAACGAGATCTCCGCGCTGTGCGAGACGCTCGGCGCCGACATCGAGAACGTGCGTCGGGGCGTCGGCGCGGACGACCGCATCGGCCCAGCCTTCCTGAAGGCGGGTGTCGGCTATGGCGGCAGCTGCTTCCCGAAGGACGTCGCGGCCTTGCTGCGGACCGCCCAGGACGCGGGCGTGACGCTCGGCATCCTCGACGCCACGGTCTCGGCCAACGACCGCCAGAAGTCCCGCCTCGTCACGATGGTCCAGGAGGACTTTGGCGGGGATCTCCGCGGGCTGAAGTTCGGCGTCTGGGGGCTCGCCTTCAAGTCGCAGACCGACGACATGCGCGAGGCGCCGTCGGTGCCGATCATCGAGGGCCTGCTCGCGGCGGGTGCCACGATTTCCGCCTACGACCCGGCCGCGCGCGAGACGGCGGGCGCCATCTTCGGCGACCGCATCACCTTCGCGAACGACCCGTATCAGGCCATCGAGGGCGCCGACGCGGTGCTGCTCGTGACGGAGTGGGCGGAGTTCACCGCGCCCGACTGGGAGCGCGTCTGGGCGCTGATGCGCGAGCGGCGTGACGGTGAGACCCGCCCAGCCCGCGCGCTCTACGACGGCCGCAACCTGTGGGAGCCGCGGGACCTCATCGCGCAGGGCTTCAGCTACCGCGGTATCGGTCGCCGCTGAGTCCCACTCAAGCGAGGGCGGCGACGCTGCACCAGACCGCGGCCAAGGCAGCGAGGGCCCGACCACCCGCCGGATGCTCGGCGAGAGGCCCGAGTATCAGGCCAAGCAGCAGCCCGAGCCCATGGCTTGGGTGATCGACGCCGCGGCCGCCTGAGCCGAGCGACAGACCGAGCCAGACGAGGAGCGGCAGCGCGAGGGCCATCAGCGCCCCGAGCGCCAGCGCGCGCCGGCGTGCCTGCCCGTCCGGTCCTGTCGCCCGTGCCCGGAGCCCGAGGCCCGCGATGAGCGCCCCGACGAGCCCATGGAAGGCCCCTGAGGCCCCGACGCGGGCCCCCCCGTCGAGTGCCGTCGCGAGCGCGATCCCGCCAGCGCCCGTGACAGCCGCCAGCATGAGCGCGAGGCCCCAGCGGGGGCTGGGCACGCGGCCGTCGCGGTCGTCGAGCCGCGCGAGCGACACCCAGAGCCACGCGGCGAGGAGGATCGTCACGAGGTTCGTCACGAGGTGAGCCCACGAGCCATGGACGACGAGGGCCCGCGGCGCGTGGAGCCAGCTCGGAGGGCCTCCGCTCGCCGCGAGCAGCGCGGCCGCCGACGGCGCTCGACCGAGCGCGACCTGACGCCCCAACGCCCAGGTCAGGGCGAGACCCCACGCGGCCGCATCGAGGGCCGCGCGGCGCTGTCGCCGCGATCTGTCGCATCCGTCGCGCGGGTTCCCTTCGCCCATGGCCTCTGCTATCATGACGCCGCGCGGACGCGAAGGTGCCCCGCGCCCTCTCACCCTCCGAGGCCGTGATGGACGCCGAGACGCAGGCCCCGACCGAGCGCGTCGAGCCCCCCGATCCAGAGAGCCGCGAGGACGCTGTCAAGCGCTTCGGTGGCCTCGTGCGGGCGGTCGCGTCAAAGATGTCGAGCCGCATGCCAGGCCACATCGACGTCGACGACCTGATCTCGGCGGGGATGATCGGGCTCATCGACTCCTTCGACCGCTTTGATCGCACACGCGCAATCTCGTTCCGAAAATATGCCATCGTTCGCATCAAGGGGGCGATGCTCGACGAGGTGCGCCAGAACGACACGCTGAGTCGCACCTATCGCAAGCGCGCGAACGAGGTCGGGCGCGCCACCCACGCCCTCGAGCGCGAGCTCGGGCGCGCCCCGACCGATGACGAGGTCGCGAAGGCGGTCGGGCTCGACCCCGACGGCTTCCGGGCGATGAAGATGTCGCTGCAGCAGGTCTTCACCGTGAGCTCCGACGAGCTGTCGGAGACCGGGCGCGAGCTGTCGAACTGGCTCTACGAGGGCGCGCCCGTCGATCCGTACGCCTCCCTCGAGGGGAAACGCATCCGCGAGTTCCTCGAGGCCCAGATCGGCGACCTCGTCCACTCGAAGGAGCGCCTCGGGCTCGTCCTGCGCTTCCACTTCTTCGACGGCATGACGCTGCGCGAGATCGGCAAGGTCCTCGGCGTCACCGAGAGCCGCGCGAGCCAGCTGCTGTCGGAGGCCATGGAGGTCTTCACGAAGCGTGTGAAGGCCGCGCTCCGGCGCTCTCCCGCCGGGCTCGCGACCGTCGACGCGCTCTGAGGTCCCCCGAGACCGCGCCGAACGCTCGAAAACCACAATGGTTCCGTGGATTTCCACAGAGCGTTCCCGATTGACAGCGGTCCCTGTCCGGGTTAGGATCTGCCGCTCGCGAAGACCGCCTGAGAGGCGCCTCCGCGGGGCTTTTACCCCAAGTCGGCGGCGGCTCCCCGACGACGCCTGAACCGACAGCCCGAGGTCAGCCCGCATGGACACCCCGAACACCCCGCCCGAGGGCGGCGAGCGCGTGCCAGTCGACATCGCCGACGAGATGCGCGGCTCCTACCTCGCCTACGCGATGTCAGTCATCGTCGGGCGCGCCCTGCCAGACGTCCGGGACGGCCTGAAGCCCGTCCACCGCCGCGTGCTCTTCGCGATGCACGAGCAGCGCAACGTCTGGAACTCCGCGTACAAGAAGTCTGCGCGCATCGTCGG
>SYAK01000364.1 GCA_005788935.1 Pseudomonadota bacterium | reverse complement strand
CGTGCCGGTCAGCTGGGACAGCCCTGCCCACCCGCCGACGACCGACACATGTCGCCCGTCCGAGCTCGTCGCGCTGTGGAAGACACGTCCGGGCCCGAAGCCAGCGACCCGATCGGCCTGGATGACGCGGCCGCGCGGGCAGACCGTGTCCGAGACCTCGGGGTAATAGGTCAGGATCCAGGCCTCGTCGGCCGCGGGCGCCTGCAGCGTGTCTCCAGCCCCGGGGATGACACCGCCGGTCACGAGGAACCGATTGTCGCCAAGGCGCGTCGTCTCGTGGAAGTACAGGAAGTTGGGCGCCTGGCCGGTGCTCGACGTGATGCAGACCTCGGAGAAGGTTCCGTTGACGCCCTCACGCTGGCGACCGCTCTGGCGGTACACCTCACCCGGGTTGCCAAGCGACCGGTCGAGCGTCGACCCGCCCCAGATGAGCAGCTCGGACAGGCCCTCGGAGGTCGTCCCGACAAGCGTCAGCGAGTGTCCGACCCGCGAGTAGAACGAACGCAACTTCGGAATGTCGAGGAAGCCGCCGAGCCCGCCGAGCGCCTCGTGGTCGTAGAAGTCGACCTCGGCGTAGCGGTCGTCGGACGACACGTACGGCCACGCGCCGCCGCCCGTGACGATGACGGTCCCGTCGGCGAGCAGCTGCGCCCGCGGGAAGGCGCGCCCGACGCGCATGGCCCCCTCGACCGGGCGGAACGTCTTCGTCGCGATGTCGAAGACGAGCGCGTCATCACGCGACTCGGCCGTGTCGAGGCTCAGCGGAAACCCCGCCGACGGTGTGACGGTCAGCTGTCGCGCACCGCCGAGGATGACGACCTCGCCCGCCTCGGGCACGAGGACCATCGTGTGGGCGCCGCGTTCAAACCCAGCCCCGAGGCCGCCTGCGAGGACCTCGCGGGTCCCTGTCTTGCTGTCGAAGATCCAGGCCTGCGCGCTCGGCTTGCGGACGCCGTCGGCCGTGACCTCCTCGAAGCCGCCTGTCACGAGAATCCGCCCGTCGCCGAGGTCGACAGAGGCCGGGAAGATGACGTCGACGATGGCCTCGGGGGCGGGCACGCACGAGAACGAACCGAGCGGCGCCATCAGCATCGCCGCCGCCGTGTCCTCGTTGCGCCGCACGGTGAGGCCGGTATCGCGTCCGTACCACGTCCCGCCCGCACCCTCGCCGACGACGATGACCTCGCGGCCAGCCCCCTCAGGGATCCCGGGCAGCACGATGGACTGCCCGTCCGCGAGGCGGACCGAGCGCTCGGCGAGCGTGCCGCTGCGTCCGGTCGCGCGGTCGAGCCCGGTGACGGAGATGGTGACAGACGACACGGCGCCGAACGGGTTGACCCCCGCGGCTGGGGCAGACGGGTCGCCGCAGGCTGTGCCGCTCAGCGCGCCCAGCGTCAGACCGACGGGCTGCTCGGGCTCCTCGATGGCCTCGCAGCCGGAGACACCGAGGGCGACGGCGAGGGTGGCGCCTCGAGCGAGGCCGCGGCACGCGCTCCGGTGGCCGGGGGCGGCGCGTGGAGAGAGGCGAGTCTTGCGGAGGTGCGTCATGGAGACCTGGGCGTCGGGGTGTGGGCGCTGAGTGGGCGCGGCTCAGTAGCTGAAGAAGATGACCTTGTGCTGGCCTGAGGCGGGATCCTTGCGGACCGTGATGGGCGGGTTGCTCTTCTTCGGGTCGTTGCTGCGGATGCTGAAGCGGAAGGTCTCGGGCCCTTCGTTGCGACGCTCGCACAGCGTGAAGTGCGCGGGCGTGGCGCCTGGATTGTCGAGGTACTTCGCGACGTGCTGCCGCAGGCGGGGCCAGTACTGCGTGCGGGCCCAGTTCTCGGCCGTGGAGGCCGTGTCGAAGTGCTTGTAGAAGCGCTGAAAGCTCGCGTCGTCGTCAGGTCCGAGGGCGGCGGTGTAGAGCTCCTGGAGGACCCACTCGGCGCTGCCCTGGGCGGGTGCGGTGACCTTCTCGGACAGCTGGCAGCGCGGGTCGACGGGGGCGGCATTCGTCGGAGCCTTGCGCGTCCGCACGCCGTTGTCGATTTCCTCCTGCGTCAGCTGCGAACGCTTGTTGTCGCAGGCGACCGACACGAGCATGATGACGAGCCCGAGGGCGAGCCGTGTCCACGGGGGCTGGACCTTGGCCGAGGCCGGGCAGGTGACGACGTGATGACGCATGTGAGCGCTCCTCGACGAGACGAGCGGGAGGGTAGCACGCACCCCGAGGGCTTACAACCGCCCGATGGGAACGGTGCGCCGCTGTACGCGGGCGGTTGCCGGGTCGAGGGCTTCTCGCTCGGCGGGGTCGAGACCGCCGTCTGGCTGCCGGAGCTGAAGATCGCCTTCGACGTGGGACGCGGGCGGCAGGCCCTGCTCCGCTGCGACCACCTGGCGCTGACGCATGCCCACATGGACCACGCCGGCGGGTTGCCGTACCTGTTGGCGCTGCGGAAGCTCTACGGCATGCAGCCGCCGCGGGTGTACTGCCCGGCGCAGATCGCGGGGGATCTCCTCGCGATGGTGCGGGCCTGGGAGAAGGCGCAACGCTACCCGCTGCTCGAGGCTGTCATCCCGGTCGAGGCGGGCGACCGCCACGAGATCGCGCGCGATCTTTGGCTCGAGCCCTTCCGCACGTGGCACGCCGCGCCGTCCTTCGGCTACATGCTCGTGCGCGAGAAGCGCAAGTTGCGCGAGGACTTGAAGCATGTCCCCGGCCCCGAGCTCGCGCGGCTCAAACGGGAAGGCGTCGTCATCGACCGGCCGGAGCGGCAGCGCTTCTTCGCGGTGACTGGCGACACGCTGCCCGAGGTCGTCACGCGCCAACCGCACATCTGCGAGGTCGAGACGCTGATCCTCGAGTGCACGTTCCTCGACGGGCGCAAGTCGCTCGCGGACGCGCGCGCTGGCGGTCATGTCCACCTCGACGAGCTGCAGCCGCTCGCGGGCTGCTTCCGCAATGGCACCCTCGTGCTGTCGCACTTCAGCCAGATCTACACGCCGCGCGAGATCCCCGGGCTGCTGCGGCCGTTCGAAGCCGCGCTCGCGGAGGCGGGTGGCCCGGCGCTGCGGTGCCTCCCGATGGTTGGCGCGACAGCCTGAGGCCCGTGGTCGCTCAGTAGCCGCTCGACGAGGTCACCCAGCTCTCGAGCGCCTTTTGCTGCACCGGGAAGAGGTGCACGATGCGGGCCGAGAGCGACCCCGCGCTGCTCTTCAGGACGGCGACGAGCGGCTTTAGCGTGGTGCCGTTCGGGAGGTTGACCTCGACCCACGCGTGCGACCCCTCGGCGAGCGCCCACGGGAAGTTGCACGTGAGGCCGCGACGCGCGATGCGGAGGTCCGAGACCTCGATGGCGGTGAGGCCCTTCGCGTCGCCGATGAGGACGCGGCCCGTGAGGCCGACGGACGGGCGCGAGAGCGGGGCGTCGAGCTGCGAGATGGCGAGTGCGGGCATGAAATCCTCCGAGCCCGCAGGTTGGCGCCTCGCGCGACGGGCGTCAAAAAACGCCACACGCGGTGCACCTGGGGCGTCAGCCCCGGCCGAGCAGGCGCATGACCGTCGGCTCGTCCCAGCCGATGACCGGCTTGCCGCCGATGAACAGGATGGGCACCCCCTGCAGCTGTCCGGGGTCGACCCCCGCCTTTCCAGCCATCTCCGTCATGCGCGGGCGCGCAGCCGGGTCCTTTTCCAGATCGAGCTCGGTGTACGGAATCTTGAGCGCATTCAGGGTTTTCCGCGCCTTCCCGCAGTAGCCGCACCAATCGGTGGCGAACAGCACGACCTCCGGAACACCGCTCGCGCCCGCCGCCGCCGCGACCTTGGGGTCTGGCGGCGGGAAGCTGAAGCCCGCGATGGCGCGTGCGGTCCACGGGGGCGGTCCGCTCAGGTCGGCCACGAAGTCCGCGCCCGCGGGGGTCGGGGTGCCGGGGTCGAAGATCACGACCGCCTTCCGCGCGGCGGCAGGGACCCCGTCGAGGTCGCTCGCGCTCGCCACGGAACCGCCTGCGGGGTCTCGGTAGCGCAGGACCGTGCCTGGCGCGAGGGTCGACAGCGTGAGCTCGGGCGGGGTCGCGCCAGCCGCCTGCTTCGCATCGGGCGCGGCGGGGGTGTCACCCGAGGGAGCCCCACAGGCCGCGAGGGCGACAGCCACAGGCAGCATGCGCAAAACGAGCCAGGTCGGGGTGTTCATGGTGTTCGGTCCAAAACGCGTCATCGGTGCGCTCGTTCGCGAGCGAGCATGGCCTCGAGCAGCGGCTCCATGCCG
>SYAK01000363.1 GCA_005788935.1 Pseudomonadota bacterium | reverse complement strand
GTTCGCGGCTCGCAGGCGCTGCCGCCGGCCGCGTCGAAGGTGACGACGAAGCGTCGGCCGCTCCACGCCGCGAAGAGCGTGTGCGCCTCGCGCGTCGTAACCAGCGTGTCAGCCGTCACGGGCTCGCCAACGCCCGCGGGCGCGGTCCGCCAGCTCGACAGGTCGTAGCCCTCCCGGGTGGCCTCGGGCAGCGCGCCGTAGGGCTCGCCGAGGTACACGGTACGGACCGCGGCGCCCGAGAGCGAGCCAGCCTGCGGGTCGAAGGTCACCGTGACGGCCACGCTCGGCGCGCAGACGGCCCCGTCGGGGTCGGTGCAGGGCGTCAGGCCGGTCTCCTCGCAGAGCCGCGTGCCCTCGCAGCGGTCGACGGCGCAGGTCGTGAAGGCCGAGCCCTCGATGGAGCGCCCCGAGCAGCCACACGACGCCTCCGGATCGGCCAGGACGCACTGGCGCGCGAGGCTGCCCGACGCGTGGCCCTCGACCTCGCGGCAGACGTAGGCCTCGGGGCAGTCGCGGTCGTCTCCGCACGCGACGCCGCAGAAGCTGCCCTCCGCCTCGCCGTAGCGGACGCAGCGGGCGCCGCTCGCCCCGAGCGCGTCGCGCTGGCACTCGGCGTCGTCGGTGCAGGGGCGGCACAGGTTCAGGGCGGGCTCGACGCACAGGTAGGTCGGGTCAAGGCCGGGCAGCGTCACGAAGAGGCACTGGTAGCTGTCGGGGCAGCTCCCGTCGCAGGTGCGGGTGCAGACGCTGCCGCCCCCGCTGCTTGGCAGGCAGTAGCCCGAGGCGCAGTCGGCGCTGCGGCGGCAGGGGCAGAAGTCGGGCGCCGGGTCGCCGGAGCAGGCCGAGGCGCTGTCCGCCGTGGCGTCCGTTGCAGAGTCCGGGGCCGCGTCTGGCGCGACGTCGACCGCGGCCGGCGCGTCCTCGGACGAGAGGTCGACGACGGCCGCGTCGGGCATCGACGTGTCGGGGGGCTCGGGGGCCGCGACGCAGACGCCGGCCTCACAGGCGAGCCCCTCGTCGCAGAAGCGGCCGCCCGCGCAGGGGCAGGCCTCCGTCCCCTCGACGCAGGCCGGAGCCGGAGCGCCGTCGTGGCAGGCCCCCACCCACAGCGGCAGCGAGGCCAGCACCACCCGCGACAACAGCGCGCCCAGGGTTGCGCGCTGGCGATCGGATCGCCCTGACGGCTCCCGACTCGGCGTGGTCGAGCAGGGCTGAAGACGGGCGGCACGCGGGTTCGGCTGGCGCATGGGAGGCTCCCTGGAGCAGGTCTGGTCGCCCTCGGCGGAAGGCGGCTTTCGGAGTGCCTTGAGAGGATACCCTGTCGGGCCGCCACATCAAGCGTATCCCGACACGCGTTGAGAGGCCGTGTGCTGCACCAGCTCGCGACGGCGTCACACACAGGCGCGCCTCGCGGCGACGGCGTGTGGTCCGCTCGCGGCGCCCTCACGGCGCCGACCGCCTCGGAGGCGGTCGATCTGGGAGAATGAACGCTCATTCAGCCCATCCCGACGCCCCGTCCCCACGTCGCGGCGCGTCGCCTAGGGGCCTGGCAGGCCTCGCCTCAGCGCGCCTTGCCCTGGGACCACGACCCTCCCCGAGCGCGCGACTTGCCACGCGCGGGGACGACCGGCGCCTTGCCTCGCGTCGCGCGGCTGTGGTCTCATGGGCCCATGCTCGCAACGCAGCCGATCCCCCAGGCTCCTCACCGCCCGTTCGCCCCGGCGGCCCCGCGCGCGCCGACCTACGCCGACATCGAGGCGCTGCCGCCGCACGTCGTCGGCGAGATCCTCGGCGGCGAGCTCGTCGTGTCGCCGCGCCCAGCCATCCCGCACGCCCGCGCGGGCTCGAGGCTCGGCATGCTGCTCGGGACGCCCTTCGAGCTCGGGCTTGGCGGACCCGGCGGTTGGCAGATCCTCGACGAGCCCGAGCTCTCTCTGGGCGTGGACCCCCGCTTCGACCCGGTCGTGCCGGACCTCGCCGGGTGGCGCACCGAGACGCTGCCGACGCTGCCGCTGACGGCGCAGGCGAAGGTCGTCCCCGACTGGGTCTGCGAGGTCACGTCGCCGAGCACCCAGCGCCACGACCGCGTCCTGAAGCTGCCGTTCTATGGGCGCGCGGGCGTCCGCCACGCCTGGCTCGTCGACCCGCTCGCCCAGACCCTCGAGGTCTACCGCCTCGTCGATAGCCACTGGCAACTCGCGGGCGCCTACAGCGGCGACGACACCGTCCGCGCCGAGCCCTTCGACGCCGTCGCGCTGCCGCTCGCCGTCCTCTGGCCTCAGCCCGCGCCAGGCGTGACCCCAGACGCCCCAGCTACCTCGAAGGACGCCCAGTCCACGGCTGAATGACGGCTCATTCGGTCGTCGAGTGGCGCGTCCGGCGCGCCTGTCCGGGCGTCAACGGCGCCGCCGAGGTCCGCTGGTCCCTCTGACGCGGGGCGCTGAAGCGCGAGGACGGCGGTGGCCCCGGCACGTCGGCGCGCAAGGCCAGCGCCACCGTCAAGCGCCAGCGCGCGCGACTCGCCACGCGCGGGAGTGACCGGCGCCTTGCCTCGCCTCGCGCGGCTGTGGTCTCATGGACCCATGCTCGCAACGCAGCCGATCCCCCAGGTTCCTCACCGCCCGTTCGCCCCGTCGGCCCGGTGCGCGCCGACCTACGCCGACATTGAGGCGCTGCCGCCGCACGTCGTCGGCGAGATCCTCGGCGGCGAGCTCGTCGTGTCGCCTCGACCGGCCATCCCGCACGCCCACGCGGGCTCGACGCTGGGCATGCTGCTCGGGGCGGCCTTCCAGCTCGGGATCGGTGGCCCGGGCGGCTGGCATATCGTCGACGAGCCGGAGCTCTCGCTCGGTGTGGACCCCCGCTTCGACCCAGTCGTGCCGGATCTCGCCGGGTGGCGCACCGAGACGCTGCCGACGCTGCCGCTGACGGCGCAGGCGAAGGTCGTCCCCGACTGGGTCTGCGAGGTCACGTCGCCGAGCACCCAGCGCCGCGACCGCGTCCTGAAGCTGCCGTTCTATGGGCGCGCGGGCGTCCGGCACGCGTGGCTCGTCGACCCGCTCGCTCAGACCCTCGAGGTCTACCGCCTCGTCGACGGCCACTGGCAGCTCGCGGGCGCCTACAGCGGTGACGACACCGTGCGCGCCGAACCCTTCGACGCCGTCGCGCTGCCCCTCGCCCTCCTCTGGCCTCAGCCGGCCCCAGACGTGACCCCGGACGCCCCGGAGGCGACTCCAGACACCTCAGGGACTGCGCGGTGATTCAGCAGCCTCTGGCCCGAAGCGCCAGCAAGCGCCGGGGGGGGCACGAAATCACACTTGAATCCCGACCATGGCGCCGAAGCTCTCGACCGGACGCCGTCAGTCAAGCGCGCGCGGCCCACGAAGCAGCACTGGACGGAAGCGTCAGCGCTTGCTGACAAAGGCATCTCAGGCTGGAGCCGGTGGTCGCGCCGTCGGCGAGGGACCACGCGGGACCACGCGGCCGGGCGCTTGACACCCTCGGGTGGGTGACGTCTGTTGCGGGTCGCCGAGCGCGCCCTCCCGGAGGCGCCCGCAGGCCCGAGGTGACCCATGCCGCGCATCTTCAACACGTCAGGCCCCTGCGACCCCGAGCGGCATTACATGCTCCCCGCGACGGCTCGCCTGCCGAACCTGCAGGCGATGTTCGACCGGAGCGAGTACTTCGTCATCCACGCCCCGCGCCAGACGGGCAAGACCACGGCCATGAAGGCGCTCGCCGAGTCCTTGCGCGCGCAGGGCCTCGCGGCCTGCTGGGTCAGCCTCGAGGCCGCGCGCCGCGTGGACGACGTGGCCTCGGCCGAGCCCATCTGGTTGCAGGCCATCGAGCTCGGCGCGCGCGCGCGCCGCCCGAGGGCTGGCGCGCCCCCGACCCAGCTCCGTTCATCGCCGGGACGCAGGGGCTGCGGCTGAGGACCTACCTCGAGGCCTGGGCCGCCGCTGTCAAGGCGAAGCTCGTGCTCCTCATCGACGAGGCCGACGTCGTGACCGGCCCCGCGATGGTCAGCCTGCTGTCCCAGCTGCGCCACGGCTTCATGACCCGCGGCGTCGGCGCCTTCCCGACCTCTGTCGCCCTCGTCGGCCTCCGCGACCTGCGCGACTACCTCGCCGCCTCCAAGGGCGGCCAGCCCGTCAACGCCGGCTCCCCCGTCAACGTCAGCGCCGGCTCGCTGACGCTCCGCAACTTCAACGCCGAAGAGGTCGCCGACCTCTTCGCGCAGCACACCGCCGACACCGGCCAGGTCTTCGAGCCCGCCGCCGTCGCCGAGCTGCACCGCCTGACCGACGGGCAGCCCTTCCTCGTCAACGCCCTCGCAGACCTCTGCGTCCGAGACCTCGTCCCAGACCCGGCCCACCCCATCACGGCCACCCACGTCGACGCCGCCCGAGAGCGCCTCATCCTCGCCCGCCGCACCCACCTCGACAACCTCGCCGAGCGCCTGAAGGAGCCCCGCGTCGCCGCCATCGTCGAGGCGGTCCTGCTCGGCGACAAGCCACGCGCGATCCCGTATGACTCGGACGACTTCCAACACGTCATCGACCTCGGCCTGCTCCGCTACGGTCCCGACGGGGTCGAGGCCGCCAACCCCATCTACCGCGAGGTCCTCGTACGTCAGCTGACGATGAACCTGCAGCTGTCGCTCCCGCGCCCGTGGTGGCCTTGGGCGACCCCGGACGCGCGCCTCGACCTCCCCGCGCTGCTCGCGGCCTTCCGCGCGTGGTGGCGCGAGAACGCCGACGCCCTCGCCACCGAGCCGACCGCCTAACCCGAGGCAATCCCGCACCTCGCGCTGTGCGCCTTCCTGCAGCGCGTCGTGAACGGCGGCGGGCCCGTCCACCGCGAGTTCGCGGCAGGCCGAGGCGCGATGGACCTGCTGGTCGTCTACGGGCCGGACCGCTTCGGGATTGAAATCAAGCGTGTCCGCGACCACGAC
>SYAK01000362.1 GCA_005788935.1 Pseudomonadota bacterium | reverse complement strand
CTGTCCGATGAGCTTGACGTCACCGCGCTGGGCCTGCTCGAGCGCCTCGACGAAGGCGCGGGAGCCAGAGTGCGCGATGGTGCCGAGGTTCTTCTGCAGCTCGTCGCGGGTCATGCCGATGCCGCTGTCGGCGATCGTGACCGTGTGGGCCTCGGTCGACCCCGAGACGTGGATGGCGAGCCCCTCGGACGCGGCGAGCGCGTGGTCGGTGAGGGCGCGGAAGCGGCGCTTGTCGAGGGCATCGGCCGCGTTCGAGACGAGCTCGCGCAGGAAGACCTCGGGGTTCGAGTAGAGCGAGTTGATGACGAGCTTGAGGACCTGGCTGACCTCGGCCTCGAAGCGGTGGTTTTCGACCTGCGCTGACATCGTGGTTCTCCTCGACGTGAAACATGCGCCGCTGCGCGTGGGCAGTACGGCGGGCGACCCTGGCCCGGCGGCCTCGTGCGGTGGGGGCCGCTCGGCGGGAGCCGCTGTAGACACGGGGGCCGACGTGGTCAACACCCGCGGCGCAGGAATGCGACGAGGCGGCGGCGTTCAGCCACCCGCGGGGACGCATGCCCCGCAAGCGATGGCGCCAAGCCCGCCGCAGAGGCTGCAGGGCACGCGGCCGGGGGTCGGCCCGTCCTGACAGGCACACCGCACCCGCACGGTCCCGCGACCAAGACAGACCGGGCATCGCGGCGTGTCGATGCGGCGGGTGACATGGGCGGCGGAGCAGTCTTCGGCGGGGCACGGCGTGCGGGCTGTCCCCCCGCCGCCGCAGGCCGTGCAGATGACGTCGCCCGCTCCCTCGCAGGCTGGGCAGGCGAGTCTCGCGCTGCCACTGCACACGGGACACACCGGGCGGACGAGCCCCCGGAGGGCGTCGGAGGCGGCGACGCGAACACCGATGTGGCTCGTCGTGCGTCCAAGGGCTGCGTCCTCGAGCCACGATGCGAGGTGGTCGACGCCGAGCAGCGGGATGAGACCGACGCGCTGGGGCAGCCGATCCGGGCGGCAGCCATCGACGAGGCTGTCGAGCGCCGCCGCGACGTCGGGGTGGGTCGTATCGTCCGCGCGCGACCCGAACCAGCCGGTGAGGCCGTCAAGAGAGGCCGTGGTGGCGACCGCGAGCGCCCCGACGCGACCGGCGACGGACGGCAGGACGCCGTGCCGCGTGAGCCCCTCGCGCGCCACCTCGGCGACCTTGTACTCGGAGTCGGCGGCGAGCATCAGCAGCAGATCCGAAGCCTTGTCCACGTCACGCGTCCACGCACCGAGCGTACGGGCGGCGGCCTGCCGCGTCTCCCACCAGGGGTCCGAGGCCCATCGCGTCACGGGCGTGAGCAGGACCGCCCCCAACGTGGCTGACGCCTGGGCGGCCTGATCGCGGTCGTCCGGAAAGGGGCTCCTGAATGCCCGCTCGAAACCGCGCGCGACGAGCGCACCGTCAAGGCCGGCGGCGTGCCGTGCGAGGCCGCACCATGCGAGGGCCTGCAGGCTCGCGCGGCGAACGTCGTCCTCATCGTCGACGACGAGCTCGGCGAGGAGCTCGGGCGCGCCCTCGGCGAGGCTCCGTGCGAGACCTTCCGCGACCGTCTGGCGTGCCCGCCAGCCCAACTCCGGAGCCTCGAGGGCATCCCTCAGCGTATCGGGCGGAACGAGCCCGAGTGCCGCGGCTGCCCGCGCCCGGTGGGGCTCGGACTGCCACGTCTGGTCGACGACACGCAGGACCGCGAGGAGCCCCCCCTCACGGGCGAGCGTCGGCTCGAGGTCGAGCGCGGCCGCTGAGACCGCAGCCCGTTCCACGGCGGTCCTTGGTTTGATCCCGAGTTTTTCGAGGAGGCTCAGCACCTCGATACGAAATGCATGCCCGCCAAGGACCATTGAAGCAAAGAGCGTCGCACGATCGACGAGCGCGAGGGATGCCTCGAGATGGGCGAACCGGCGCGACGCGAGGCCCGCGAGCGTGAACTCGCGCGGGGTCGCCGGGACCCAACCGCGCTGCGTGAGCGCCTCACAGGCCGCCATGCGCACGTCGTCATCCGGATCGGTGAGGGCGTCGAGGAGCAGCTCGCGCGCCACGTCACCGTCGAGCGTGGCGAGGACCTGACAGGCCGCCTCACGCCGACGCCAGCTTCCCTTGGCGAGCACGCGACGGAGCCCCGGAAGGGCCTCGCTCCCCGCCTCCCGGGCGCGTGCGATGGCATCCGGGAAGGCGTCGACCGGCCGGAACAGGACACCGTAGCCCGCCAGTTCGGCAAGCGCGGGCGGGCCCCCTCGCAGCTCGGCGACGGCCTGAGATGCGGCGACGCGGGACCCTTCATGGGTATCCGACAGCGCGACCGAGCGCAGCGCGAAGACAGCCTCCTGCACACGGTGCCGACCGAGTGCGCGCGCGGCACCCGCCCGCGCGAGGGGATAGTAGCGCACCGAGAGGCCGCGCAGGAGGAACGGGATGCAGGCCTCACCGCCGAGCTGCCAGAGGTCGTCGAGCGCATCGTCGTCCGCCCACTTGAGGCGCCTCGCAAAGAGTTCGAACAGCTCGGACAGGGTGGCGCGCGATTGCAGGGCCCGGAGGGCGGAGGAGGCCACGCCGTCAAGCGCCCGGTGACGGCGTGCGGCGTCGATGATGGCCGCTGCGTCGGCGATGCTGCCGATGCGGCCGAGCGCCTCGATGGCCCCCCTTCGGAGCGGCGCGTCAGGAATGTCGAGGCAGCCGACAAGGGCCTCCCGGGCCTCTGCCCGCCGGTCGAGCGGCACACGGGCGGAGAGTTCGACGAGCTGCTCGCTGTCGCTCGCGTGGATCGCGAGACGCAGGCGGTCGAGTTCGTCGCGCGCGAGCGCCGCGGGCGGAAGCGAGATGATGTCAGCCGACCGGTCGTCCGGGGCGACCGTCGAGGGCCCCTTGTCCCGCGCCGCGGCCAGTCGCGGATGGCCATGAAGGCGACGCGCGAGACGAACCCGGAGCGCGGCGCCTGCGACGTCCGAAAAGCCTCGCAGGAGGTGCGCCTCCGGCCACTCCGGAGGCATCGCGGGAAGATCGAGCACGGCACCGACGACGTCGGGGTGACGCTCGCGCTCGAGTTGGCGCCAGAGCGAGCCCGGAAGCTCGCCGCGAGCGGCGAGGTGACGCAGCGCGAGGGCCCGGTGGGTCGAGCGCAACGAGAGCCACACGCTCGCGAGAGAGGCGGCCAGCGGCTCATCCAGGCG
>SYAK01000361.1 GCA_005788935.1 Pseudomonadota bacterium | reverse complement strand
GGCGGCGAAGAAGGCGCACGCGAAGATGGCCGCAATGCCAAGCCCGCCGGGCAGCCAGCCGAGCCACGCGGTCGCCACCGCGATGAGCTTGCGCGCGATGACGCCCTTGCCCATCAGCGCGCCCGCGACCATGAAGAACGGGATGGCGACGAGCTCGGGCGTGTCGACGAGGTCGACCATCTCGCCGGTGCGGTCGAAATTCTCGCTGAAGTGCGCGCCGAAGACGTCACCGAACTCGGGCCAGACCGCGTAGCACGTGAAGACGAGCCCACCGATCAGCACGTAGAGCGGCACGCCGAGACCGATGAGGATGAGCGCCACCGCGAGGACGATGAAGCCAGCGCCAGGGACCGAGGAGCCGCTCGCGTCGGCGAGAGGCTGGAGGATGAGGGCCTTCATCAGTGCAGCTCCGGGGCGAGCTCGGGGGCGGGCTCACGCCGCAGCCAGGCACGCGTCGACTCGACGATCTTGAAGCCGAAACGCAGCGTCATCAGCACGAACGCGAGTGCTATCGGGAAGGCCGCGAGCCACTGCGGCAGCCGCGCGGCCTCCTGCAGGAACCCCTTCTCGGCCAGCATCAGCGTGTAGCGGACCGCCATCACGCCAAGAAATGCGGTAAAGACCAACGCCAGCAGATCACTCAGCGCGTTGTACAGGTGATAACCCGGCCCCTTGAGCGCCTTCCGCACCGCGTCGACCCGAATGTGACGCCCGTCGTGCGTCGCCATCGAGGCCCCGAGGAAGCCGATGTAGAGCAGCAGGACGCCGCTCAGCCCGAGGTTCCAGTCGTACGCCTCCGAGCCCATCGCGACGAAGTACCACGCGAGGGCCACCGCCCCCGACAGCGCACCGAAGAGGCCCATCACGGCCTCGAGCTTCGCCCCCTGACGCTTCAGCGCTACCGCGGCCGCCGCGACGACCCCCGCGAGCGCCACCAGGCACGGCGCGAGCGAGGGCAACACGCCGACTCCCTTCACGAAACTCCAGAGCCCCGCCGTGATGAACACCGCGAGCAGCGCGGTCTTCCAGACCGGCCGGCGGGGCGACGCTGCCTCGCCTTCGGGCGTCGAGCGCTCCCGGGTCCGCAGCCCGAGCCACGCGAGCCCGAACACCAGGCCCGCGAGCAGCAGCGGCGACCACAGGCCCGCGATGCTCGCCTTCAGGTCGTCGGGCACCGTCGTAAGGTCCGGATGCCCCGACCATTTCAGCAGCAGCAGGTCGAGCTGGTTGAGCTCACGGTTCGCGTTCGACCACACGACCATCAGCGCATAGGTCACGACCATCAACGCTGTCGCCCCGATAGCGAGCGATCGCTCGAACGCGTAGAGCGACGCCGAGAGCCGATGCCCCCACCAATCTGGCGCCGTGGGCACCGAGTCGTTCGTGCTCATCGCCCTACCCTCCGTCGCGCAGCGTGTCCGTCAGCAAACCAGGCGCTTGAGCCGTGTCTCAGCGGCTCGCCTTGAGGAGATCGAGCAGCTTCTTCCCGTCGCCGCTCGCGCTCGCGCGGAACTTCGCCTCGACCGACCCGAGCTTGCCCTTCAGAGCGGCCTTGTCGCCAGCGGCGAGCGGCTTCAGCTGGATGCCGGCCTTCTGGTACTGCGCTGGCATCAGGTTGTCATTGAAGGCCCGCACGAGCTTCAGCCCGGTCTCCTCGAGCTTCGGGTCGTCCTTCATGAGCGCGGCCTGCAGGTCAGCGGGAAGCTTGTCGAACCAGGGCTTGCACCACGCGATGACCGCGCCCTGATAGATGTGCGAGGACAGCGTCACGAACTTGATGCCGTCGGCCCAGTTGGCGAGCTTGCCGTAGAGCAGCGTGTTGTCGTAGCCCTTGACGACCCCGTTTTGCAGGCTCGACGGGACCTCGGCGACCTGGATCGGGTTGGGTGTCGCCCCGAGCGCCGCGTACATGTCCTGATGGATCTGCGAGGGCTGAGAGCGCATCGCGAGGCCCTTGAAGTCTTCGGGCTTCATCAGGAACTTGTCCTTGGCCGCGAAGTGGCGGAAGCCGTTCTCGCCGCGGACCGCGAGGATGAAGCCCTGCTTCTTCATCAGGTCGCCGATGAGCCCCTCGGCTGCGCGGAAAGCCTTGTCGGCCTGCGCGTAGTTGTCGAAAAGGTAGGGAACTTCCGTCGCGTTGAGGTCCGGCACGGCGGAGGCGAGCGCGCCCATCGACACCGCGATGCCGCCCACCTTGCCCTGGGTGCACTGACGGACCGCCGCCGGCTCGCTCTTCGACTGCCAGTAGATCTTGATCTTCAGGCGGTCGTTCGTGTCCTTCTTGATGCGCGAGGCGAGGCTCGTCAGCATTTCGCCCCACGGCGAGGCCTTCGGCGCGACGGTGCGGATCCGGAGCGTGCTCGCGTCATCGCCGCCATCCTCCTCATCGGCGGCAAGGGCTGTGCCAGCCGGGAGAGCGAGCGAGAGGACGAGGGCGGCCGCGAAGGAGCGGGAGAGGCTGGCAAAGGTGCGCATCGCGAGGACTCCTTGAACTTGATTCTCGACGAATGTCGGAGACTTACTCGCGCTCTTCGACGAGGTTGTCGATGTCGTCGAGGAGGACCTTCGCCTTCCGCTGCTCGGCCTCGTTCTCGGCGCGGAGCTCAGGCGCGGCCGCGACGTCGAACGCGATGACCTCCTCGAGGAGACGCTTGAAGAGGTCCCGGTCGCCAGCCTTGGCGGCATACATCTCGGCCATGATGACCTTCGTGGCGAGGTAGTTCGGGCCCGCCGCGAGCGAGGCCTCGAAATGCGTCAACGCGACGGGCAGGTTGCCCGACGGCAGCGGGATCTTGGTGTTGTAGCCGCCGAGGTAGCGGTCGGCGGCGCCGTACCAGAAGTCGGGCTGCGTCTGCTTGATGAAGGCCATCATGGACTTGATGCGATCGGTCTGGTCGAGGACCTCGAGCAGCGACACCATCAAGGCCCAACGCGAGAGCGACGCGGCGTACCAGTAGAGCGCTGGGACCGCGCGGGCGTCGAGCTGGCCGAGGGCGACCTCGTACGGCTGTCGGGCGCAAACCTTCGAGCGGTAGGCGGGGTACCCGAGGCCGAGTGCGAGCTCGGCCTGGTTGGCTGCCTCGCGGTAGTTGGCGGCCATCTCCTGCGCAGCCGCCTCGCTCTCGTCGACGTTCACCTTGAACCAGAGCACCGAGTCGGCGAGAAAGTAGTGTGCGCGCGCCAGCTTCGAGCGCAGCGCGGTGTTCTTCGGGTCAACGCGCAAGGCCTCCTGCCAGCCAGCGATGGCCGCGCGCGCCCGAGCCTCGTCGTGACGTTCGGCCCACGCCGCGTCCCCGGTAGCCTCGAGTTCAAGCGCGTTTCCAGCGGCGGGCTCGAAGGCCAGGTCACCACAGAGCAGCGAGCCGCGCCCGGTGCTGCAGGCCGCCGTGGCACACCCGAGCATGAACGTGATCGAGAGGAGGAGGCGCGTCCGCATGATTCAGACCCCGAGTCGGTCGCGATGCGCTACCCATGGCGAGGTCCCAGGGCGCAGTGGTCGCGAGGTTTACGCCTTTGGCTAACACCGGCCGCGCGTCGCTGTCAACGCGCGGGAGCGGCCCGACGCGAATCATGGTTCCCGCGTCGCCACCCGCCGTCCGACGCGACCGCGGCGGGCGGACGCCAGCGTGTCAAGGCCCCGACAGTCTGTCCGAGCGTGTCCCACGACTGTCCCATGGGACACCGATGCGACAGGGAAGACCACGCCATGTCTCGCGATTAATCAATAACTACGATGCTGTAACCAGGTCCGATAAATTGGCACGAACGCTGCAGTGCGTTTGGCCCATGCCGCACAACACCCGCCACGACGACACCACGCTTGCGCTCGCAGCCCTGCTCGGGACCCCGGGAGACCCGGAGCGGGCGAGGGACCTCCTCGCGGAGGCCGGAACGGCCCGTGGCCTCCTCGAAATCGCGCGCCTGCACGGCAGCCCGTGGCTCGCGGCCGATGAGGCTCGCGTGCTGCGTGCCGCGTGGCGCTTCATCCGCGACTGCATCCGTCCGCCCCGACGCGTCGCGCTGTCCTCGCCCGACGCCGCGGCCCGTGTGATTCCGGAACTCGGGCACGCGACCCACGAGGCCTTCTGGGTCATCAGCGTCGACGCCCGGCTGCGGCCGCTCAGCGTGCGCCGCATCGCGTCGGGGGCCGCGGCCGGGCTTGCGGTCTCGGTCCCCGCTGCCTTGCGCATCCCCGTCAGCGTGGGCGCGACCGGCCTGTTCCTGCTGCACAACCACCCGAGCGGGACGCCATGGCCGAGCGAGGAGGACGTGACCCTGACCGTCGCCTTTCAGCGCGCCTGCGAGCCGCTCGCCCTGCGCCTTCACGACCACATCATCGTGGCTGGCGAGCGCTGGCACAGCTGTGCCTCGGGACAGACGGGGGAATCATGGCTCCCGAGACACCTCGCGGACCGGCCTCGGGCGCGTCGTCCCGGCCGTTCATCCCGACGGGCCGAAGCGCCGCGCGAGCGTCTCAGCGGGCCACCCGAAGCGGAATCGTGACCGGCCGGGCGTTGCCCCGGAAGTCCGGGACCCTGACCCGGCTCAAGGCGCCCTTGACGCAGGCACGGAAGACCTGGCTGCCGGCCACCTCGCGCCCGACGACGAAGTCGGTCAGCTGGCCTGGCGCCACGGTGAAGCGGACGTCGGTCCCGGAAAAATCCGCGTTGCCGCCCGCGTGCTGCTGGGCGCACCGAACGAGCCCCTGCCGCGCCGATTCGATGACCCGCGCCAGCTCGGCCTGGTCGAGCACATGGCCCTCGGCGCTGTCTTCGCCGTCCTCGCCGAACTCGAGCCGCGTGACGACGGGCGCTGACGAGTCCCCGACCCGCACCCCGGCCGTATCAAGGAGCTCGCCCTCATGCAGACGTGCCACCGTGACAGGCTCACGTTCAGGCAGGCCGAGCGGCGCGCGAGCCCCCTGCGACCAGGCGGGCAACGGCTGCGCGTCGAGTGGCGCGACGACGCGTTCGAAGCCGAGCGCCTCGGCCCGGGACAATCGCCACCAGAGCCCGCCGCCGGCCACGACGACCACCGCCAACCCCAGCACGAGGCCGATCGATGTGCCTTTGCGAGCTGCGTGGGCCCGCTCGAGGCTCTTGCCCATCCGGTCGGCCTCAGCCGTCAACGCCTCTCGCTCCCAGGCGATCTTGCTGGCGGCGAAGTGGGCGCGCAGGAGGTCGACCTCGCCAGCCGGGAACCAGCTCCCGGTCCCGACACGCGAAACGAACGTCCCGAGGTCGATCTGCCGGGCGGTGATGGTGGCCATCAGCTTGTCGGTCGAGACGGGTCCGAAATCGCCCTTCGGGGTCCGGTAAAGCCAGCGGGTGGGGTCGACGCGGGCCATCTGCCGGGTCTGGTTCATCTCGGCCTTGGGCTGGCTCACGGGGTCCCTCCGGCTGCGATTCCGGGCACAACGATTCCAGGTCCCTCGGCCCCGGCGCCGAGCTCGAACACCACCCGCTCGGGCTTCGGTCCGACCCCAGTGACCCGGTCGATCGTGAGCGCGAGACGGCCGTCCGGAGTGACCTCGAGTGCTCGCACCCGCAGGCCTGGCGCGAGGCCTTCGAAACGGATCATGTCGACGCCCGACATCGGTTGTCCCGAGATGCGTGAGGCCTCGGACGCGAGCCTCTCGAGGGCCGCCCTGGCATCAGCCGGGAGCGACGCATGCAGAGCCGCGCTCAGCTCGGCTGGGCTCGCGTCCGGATCGCCCGCGAGCTCGAGCCACGCGACAGCCTTCGGGCGCTCGCGCGCATCCGTGCTGCAACCCGCCCCAACGGCGGCCAAGGCCAAGAGCGCGGCGAACCGACACGCGAGCCAACCTGCGACAAGAGCCTGCATGGCGCGACCCTGACCCGGTGGCCGCAACGTGTCAACGCTCTCGCGTGCCCGACCGCGACTGCCCCCCCGACCACGTGCGACGCGCCGAACGGGAGGTGCGCGCGTGCGGAATCCGTGTCAACCTGCGGCCCGAGACCCGCTTGAGGAGTGCCCATGCGCCCGACCCTGCAGACCATCGCCCTCATGGCTGTCGTCACGACCGCGTCCGGATGTGCCGATGGGGTCCAGATCCCCGAGGTCCGGAAAGCCTTCGATGACGTGGTCCGCGCGCTCGAGAAGAAAGACGCTGCGGCCTTGTGGTCCCTCTCGCACCCCGAGGCGCAGGAGGCTCTGCTCGGTCTCGCGCGCGACGCTGCGAGCGCTGCTTCGGCCGCCCGTGACCTCTGGGGGGCCGCGGAGTCGCCCGAGGGAGCCCGCGCCCGAGCCGCATTGGGTGGCGAACTCACGACCATCTCGGCCGTCCCCGAGGCCGAGCGCGGCGCGAGACTTGTCGCCCACTTCGTCGATCTCGGGGCGCTGGCGTGGACCGAGGGGAGCCGCGAATCGGTGTCACTGGCGCGCATCACGGTCGACGCGTCCGTCCCCGACCTCGCCGTCGTGCGCATTCCCTCGGGCGAGTCGATGGCGTTCAAGACATACGACGGGAACTGGCGGACGCTGCTCCTGCGGGACCTCGTGCTGGACTCGGAACGCTGGAAGTCGCTGCGCGCCAACATCGACAAGACCCTCGCGCTCGCCGAGGAGCAGGCGCAGATCTGGCGGACCGGTCTCGACGCCGCGACCCCACAGGGCGCCTTCAATCTGCTGCGACGCGAGCTGCCGAAGGGAGCCGACGCCGCGCCGTTCGTCTACCGGCTGCTCGATGCGCCAGCCCGTGACCTGCTGAAGGAGGCCCTCGAGGCCGGGCGGGCGGCCCAGCGCCGACTTCAGCAGGGCGTCCCCCGCGCCGGCCGAGATGCCGCGTATCAGGAGGCGGGCCTCGCGGACCATGTCGCCTCGCGGACGGACCTTGACCTGTTCGCCCGCTGGTACAAGCGCCACCCGCTGTCGACAGGCCTGGCGGACGACCTCCCGGAGCGCTTCGAGCGTGACGGCGCGGAGCGCGGGACCCTCATCACGAAATCGGGGCAGCGTCTGCCGATGACGCGGGATCCCGGCGGCACCTGGTCCCTGTCCGGGCTCACAGAGCCCCTGCGGGCGGCCCTGCTCACCCCGTTGCTTGAGAACACGCCGCCCGAAAACCCGCCTGACAATGCGCCGCCTGGTAACGCTCGGAAGGACGCGCCGGCAACGACGCCCTGACTCCGACAATCCGCCGTTCAGCGCGCTGCGTCGAGTCCGAAGGCCCCATGCAGCAGGCGAACGGCCAGCTCGGTGTAGTCCTCGTGGATGACGACGCTGACCTTGATCTCCGAGGTCGCAATCATCTGAATGTTGATGCCGGCTTGCGCGAGCGTGGCGAACATCTTCGCCGCGACACCCGAGTGAGAGCGCATCCCGACACCGACAACCGACACCTTGCTGATGCTGCGCTCGGCCTTGAGCTCGGACGCGCCGAGCTCGCCACGCAGCGCCTCGGTGATCCGCACAGCCTCAGGCATGTTGGCCTTCGGCACCGTGAAGGTGAGGTCGGTCCGGTCGCGGTCGCGTGACGCGTTCTGCACGATCATGTCGACCATGATCTCGGCCTCGGCGAGCTTGTTGAACACCTTTGCCGCGATCCCGGGCTGATCGGGCACGCTCATCAACGTAATGCGCGCGTCGTTCCGATCATGGGTCACCGCGCGCACGACCACCTGCTCCATCGCATCCTCCTCGGGCACCACCCACGAACCTTCGACGTCCACGAAGCTCGACCGCACATGAATCGGCACGCGATACTTCATGCCGAACTCGACCGAGCGCGTCTGAAGCACCTTCGCCCCGAGCGACGCAAGCTCGAGCATCTCGTCGTATGAAATGCGCGCAATCTTTGTCGCGCCGGACACGATGTTGGGATCGGCGGTGTAGATGCCGTCCACGTCGGTGTAGATCTCGCACACGTCGGCTGTCAGGGCAGCCGCGAGCGCCACGGCAGTCGTGTCGCTGCCGCCGCGCCCGAGCGTCGTGACGTCGCCCTCGGCGGTGACCCCCTGAAAGCCCGCCACGACAGGCACCTCTCCCCGAGCGAGCGCCGCGCGCAGGATGTCGACCCCGACGCTCTCGATGCGCGCCCGCCCGAAGGTCGCGTCCGTCCGCATCTGCACCTGGTGCGCGAGATAGCTGCGCGCCACGCAGCCCGCCTCATTGAGCGCCATCGCGACGAGCGCCACCGCGACCTGCTCCCCCGACGAGATCAGCGCGTCGAACTCCCGCCCACCCGGCTCCGGGACGAGGTCATGCGCCAGCTTCACGAGACGGTTCGTCTCGCCCGACATCGCGCTCGCGACGACGATGACGTCGTGGCCCGCCTCGCGTGTGCGCTTCACGAGCGCCGCCACGTTGCGGATGCGCTCGAGCGACCCGACGGACGTCCCGCCGAATTTCTGCACCATCAGCGCCAAATCTCACCTCCGTCTTGACTGGCAAACGTTGGCGCGTTCTCTATCGCCCCGCCCGACTCACGTCAAAGCGTCTCGCTTGTCCGTACGGGCACTCACCCCAGCCTCCGAAGGCGGAACGCCATGCCGGCCCCCTCCACGGACACGCACGCGCGCCCAGTCCCCGCCTGGGAGCCGCGCCTCCGCGCCTACCTCACCAGCGCCGGTCTGCGCCAGACCGACCAGCGGCAAGCGATCGCGGCGGCGTTCTTCGGGTACGAGGGGCATCCGAACATCGATGAGCTCTACGCCCGCATCCGCCACAGCCACCCGCACATCGGCCAGGCGACCGTCTACCGCACCATCAAGCTCCTCGTCGAATGCGGCCTCGCTCACGAGCGCCAGTTCGGCGACGGAACCGCCCGCTACGAGGCGACCCTCGAAGACGACGAGCACCATGACCACCTGATGTGTCGCGACTGCGGCCACATCTTCGAGTTCCACCACGCGGAGATCGAGCGCCTCCAGGAGACCATCGCCGCCTCGCACGGCCTGCGCGTCGTGGACCACAAGATGGTCATCTATGGCGATTGCACCGTCGCCGAATGCCCTCGCCGTGGCCACGCGCCGCGGCGCAGCGCCTGAGTTCCGGAGCGTTCGGCGCCCCTTGGAACGCGAACGCCCCGCGGTCCGGTCTCCCGGGGCGGGGCGCGCGCCGTCGCGGCTGTGCGAGCCGACTTACTTCAACGAGAACTTCAGCTTGTTCTCGCCGAGGCGGATCTCGTCGCCGTCGCGCAGGAACTGCTTCGTCACCTTGGCGCCATTGACGTAGGTGCCGTTCGTCGACCCGAGGTCGGCGAGTTCGAAGCGCATGTCATCCACCTTGATGCCCGCGTGTCGCTTCGAGACGCCACCCTCGGCCAATACGATCGTGGTCCCCGCCATCGCGCCGATGGTCGTGACCTCTTCGGTGATGAAGAACTCGCGCCCGGCGTAGGCTCCGGCCGTGACCAGCAGGCGGCCCTTGTAGGCCCCGACGACCGCCTCCTCGTGGTGAACGACCGTCTGCTTGCGCTCGCGGTTCAGGAACTTGCGGATCCCCCAGACGAGGAGCACGAGCCCGAGCAGCCCGCCGACCACCATCCCCCCGATCTTCGCGATCCCCATCCAGTCCGTGTCGCGCTGCGGGATCTTCTGCTTCTCGATCTTGGCCTTGAGGACCTTGTCGCCGCCGCCCTTGGTCGGCGTGACCTCGAGCAGCAGCTCGACAGGCGCCTCGCTGCCGCGGTACTCCGTGGGCTTGAACGTCGCGACGTACTGGTTTGCGAGCTCCTTGCCGAGCTCCGAGACGGTGTCGGCCGTGACCGCGGCGAAGTCCTTGGTCACCGCCCGGTAGACGCCGTTCGTGCGCGAGGAGAGCTGCTGAAGCGGCTCGGGGGTCTTCGCGTTCGGGTCGTCGTAGAGGTGGACGACGTAGATGCGCAACCCGAGCGGCTTCGCCTTGTCCACGATGGTCGTGACGAGCTTCTCGGTCGCCGAAGCGTTCTCCGTGTTCGCGTCGAGGCCGTCGGTGAACACCACGAGCACCTTGCGACGCAGCCCCTCGCTGTCCTCGCCGAACGCGTCGACCATCTTGTCGATGTGCTTCAGCAGGCGCGGCACGTTCGTGACGCCCTCCTCCTTCTCGACGACAGCGATCTTGTCGAGCCCCGAGATGACCTCGCGGGCCCCCGAGGTCCAGTCGCGAATGTTCTCGAGGCTCTTGTCGGTATAGAACTTCGCCAGGACCTTGTCCTGCTCGGTGAGCTGCGAGAAGAAGTCCTTGAAGCCCTTCTTCTCCTCGTCGAGGATTCCCTCCCACGTCGCGATGGCGCTCGTGGCGGCCATGAGCACCCCGATGCTCATCGCCTGGTTCGCCTCCCGGAAGGTCTGCACCTTCCAGGTTCCCGCGACCTCTTCACCCTCGAGCGAGAGCTTGAACCCGGCCCCGTCCGGATCCTGCTCGCGGTAGACCGCGCGCGACTCGTCATCGCGCAGCAGGTCGAGGAAGAATACCATCTCGCCTTTCTTGTTGAAGTTGTTGGTGTCGACAAGGTCGATCCCGAGGTCGGCGCGGGCCCCGCCCGCCGCCAGCACCCACGACAGACCCCAGCCCAACGCGGCCGCCCGTCCCAAACGCCGTCGCATGAATCCCAGCACCGCACCCTCCACGATCGTCCAGTTCCGTCGCAGCGCGCCCCCGCGCGACTCGACATGCGGCCAGATGAGCGTGTCATCGCCGCCGCCGCTGCGCGAGTATGCCACCAGCGCAGCAACATGCAACCCGACGTTCCCCGACCCGCCGCCACACCAGCCGCCCGCCCGCGCGACGCGTACCGCCCGACAGCCATCGGAGTTGGCCCGACCATCCGTTCCCGGGGCCGGTTGACAACGCCCCCCCCTGCCCTATCATGCCCCCGGTTCCGGCACCTTCTCCACGCCGAGGTCCGCAATGCACGACCCCGACAGCGACGACTACGCGATGCTGCAGGACATCCTCGACGAGGTCCTCGCGGGACGTCCCGACGGCCACGCCTGCCCGTTCTGCGGCGGCGGACCACTCAAGGTGCCTCGCCTTGACGAGGGCCGCGTCCGGCTCGAGTGCCCCTCCTGCCGACGCTACTTCGACGGCAACTTCCGCTAACGCGCCACCGCCCAGGGCCTGCACGTCATGAAGAACTTCCTTGGAAAGGGGCTCGCCTTCCCGGTGCGACCCGACGGGCGCGGCCGCATCGAGTGGGCCGCCAACGCGCGGTCCATCGCCGACAGCATCCGACTCATCCTCGGCACCGCCCCAGGCGAGCGCCTGATGCGCCCCGACTTCGGCTGCGCGATCCACGACCTCGTCTTCCATCCGGTCAGCGCGAACACCTGCGCCACGATCGTCCTCCACGTGACCCAGGCGCTGCGCAAGTGGGAGTTTCGCATCGAGAACCTCACCGTCGATGCCTACCCGGACGCGGACACCGAGAACACCATCCTGATCGCGATTCAGTACAAGGTCATCGAGACGAACCACGTCCAGAACCTCGTCTACCCGTTCTACCTCCGCCGAGAGCAGGATCTATGATTCCGACACCTGTCCTGGATGACCGCCGCTTTGAAGACATCGTCGACGAGGCCCTGCGGCTCATCCCTCAGTACTGCCCGGAGTGGACGAACTTCAACAAGTCCGACCCCGGCGTCACGCTGATCGAATTGTTCGCGTGGATGACCGAGATGGTGCTGTTCCGGCTCAATCAGGTGCCGGACCTGAACTACCTCGCGTTCCTCAACATGATGGGCGTCCGCCTGCAGCCGCCGCAGCCCGCCCGCACCATCGTGCGCTTCAGCATCTCGCCGAAGACCGACATGGTCACCATCCCGGCTGGCACCCGCGTCGCGACCCAGCCCGAGGGCGACCTGCCAGCCGTGACGTTCGAGACCGAGCGCCCGCTGACGGCGCTGAACAACCGCATCGTCCGCTGCACGAGCCAGCACGCCAAGATGTTCTCGGACAACACCCCGTACGTCGACGGCGAGGGGACGGCGTTCGAGGTCTTCGGCGGCGCCCGCTCGATCGAGCGGTTCCTGTATCTCGGCGACGAGCGCTTCGCGACCTTCAACGAGGCCTCGGTCCTCATCGCGCGGTTCGAGGCCCAGGCGACCGGGGACAAGGAGTTCCACCAGCTGCTCGAGTGGGAATACTGGGACGGCAACCGCTGGCGCGAGCTGCCGCGCTCGGCGATGGACGTGGAGCGCAACACCACGGCCTTCGCGGGCCCCGCCGCCTTCGAGCAGACGGTCGTCAACGACATCAAGTCGTACTGGCTGCGCGGCCGCCTCTTCGAGGTCCCGCACAGCGACGAGGAGACCGTGATCGACACGATCTCGGCCCGCATCGAGGTCCTGGGCGAAGGTCTGCGCCCGCAGTTCGCGCTCTGCAACTCGGACGCGGAGAACTTCAGCCAGCTCGATCTCGACAAGAACTTCGCGATCTTCGGCAAGGAGCCCCAGATCGACACGACGGCCTACTTCGGCTCCGAAGAGGTCTTCATCCAGCCGAACACGCGCGTCCGGATGGACGTGACGCCCGCCGATCAGGCGGTCGCAGACGTCGCGCGCCCCTCTCCCGACCTCGTCCTGCGCTGGGAGTACAACACCGGCAAGCGGTGGAAGGTCCTCGCCCGCGTCAAGGCCCTCGACGGCGCGACAGAGACCGAGTTCGACTTCGTCGACGGATCGCGCTGCTTCATCCAGGCCGGCGCCATCACGTTCTCGCGGCCAAAGGACATGGGCTCCTGCATCGTCCACGGCGAAGAGTCGATGTGGCTCCGCGTCCGCATCGAGACCGGTGGCTACGGGCAGCCGGGCACCTATGTCCTCGAGGATGACACG
>SYAK01000360.1 GCA_005788935.1 Pseudomonadota bacterium | reverse complement strand
GCCTCGCGGCCGCGCTCGCCGACCTCGACGGGGTGGCGGCCGCGCGGCTCGAGCTCGCGCCGACGCGGGGTGGCGGGCTGACGCTGCTCGACGGGGCGCTGAGCCTCGACGTCAGCTGAGCGGCGCCCGCGCGCGGGGACGCCGCGAGGCCAGCTCAGAGCTGGCTCATCGTTGAGGTCGACGACCCCGCCTGACTCGAGTTGGGCACCTGGCGTCGCGTCCGCTCGCCGCGCTGGACGGTGCCGCTCCGTCGTCAGGTCTGACGGCGTGAGGTCGCCAGGCGCGCTGGAGGGGCCGCACGGCCGATGCCGGCCATTCATCGCCAGACCACCGAAGGCCCGCGTCGGGACCCGAACCGAGGTCGACGCTGCAGGATGGCCTCGGCGGGCCGTCGCGCCGCGCGGTGGTCGATCGCGGCCGTTGCCCGGGCCTGCGACGCCTGCTAAGGCTTGAAGATGGCCGCCGCGATGAACGAAGACCGACCAACCGATCGACCGCTCGACGACGATCCCGCGTTTCAGACGCCGATGATGCAGCAGTACCGCGAGGCGAAGCAGGAGTGCCCGGACGCGCTGCTGCTCTTCCGGATGGGCGACTTCTACGAGTGCTTCCTCGAGGACGCCGTGACCGCGGCGCGCATCCTCGAGCTGACGCTGACGGCTCGCAACAAGGCGGACGCGAACCCCATCCCGATGGCCGGGATCCCGTGGCACGCGCTGCCGAGCTATCTGCCGCGCCTGCTCGCGGCGGGCGAGAAGGTCGCGATCTGTGAGCAGATCGAGGATCCGAAGCTTGCGAAAGGGCTCGTGAAACGGGCTGTCGTGCGGATCATCACGCCCGGCGTCGTCCTCGAACCGTCGGTACTCGATGGCCACACGCCGAACTGGCTCGCGGCGCTGACCCGCGGTCCCTCCGATGGCGAGGTCGGGCTCGCGTGGCTCGACGTCTCGACGGGCGTCCGCGGGGCCGCCGCCTTCCCCGACCTCGCGCAGGCCCTCGCGAGTCTCGCCCGTCTCGAGCCGCGCGAGGTGCTCGTCGGCACCCACGCGGAAAGCCTCGCTTCGGCTGTCGCGCAGACGCTGCCGAAGACCCCGATGACCCGCCGCGCGGAGGCAGATGATGGCCGACCCATGGCCGAACGCGCCGCCACAGCGGTCGCCGCCTACGCCCGCGCGATGCACAAGGAGGGCGAGCTCGCGCTGCAGCCGCTCGAGCAGACCCGCCCCGATACGTCCCTGGAGCTGCCTCCGACGACCGTCCGCAACCTCGAGCTCGTCAAGACGCTGATGGACGGCCAGCGCGAAGGGTCGCTGCTCGGCTTCCTCGACACGACCCGGACGGCGATGGGCAGCCGGCTCCTGCGCCAGAACCTGCTGTCGCCGCTCGCCTCCCACGACGCCATCGTTGCACGTCAAAACATCGTCGCGGCGCTGACCTCGGCGCATGCGACCCGGGACGGCCTGCGGGACGCGCTCAAGCCCGTCGCCGACCTCGAGCGGCTGATGGCCCGCGTCTGTGCGGGGTCGGCGGGCCCGCGCGAGCTGCTGACGCTCGCCGCCTCCCTCGAGGCGATCCCGGTCATCGCCGCCACGCTCGTCGCCGCGCCAGACGCGACCCTCGCGGACCTCGCAGCGCGTCTGCAGGCCGTGCCAGAGGCCGCCTTCGACATCCGCGCGACGCTTGTCGACGATCCGCCCGCCACGCTGAAGGACGGCGGCGTCATGCGTGACGGCGTCGACGCGCAGCTCGACGAGCTCAACGCCATCGCCCGCGAGGGACGCGACTGGTTCGCGGCCTACGGCGAGTCGCTCCGCGCAAGCTCGGGCATCAGCTCGGCCAAGATCAAATTCAACAATGTCTTCGGGTACTTCATCGAGGTGACCCGCTCGAACCTGCACCTCGTGCCGCCCACCTGGCTGCGCAAGCAGACGCTCGCGAACGCCGAGCGCTACTACACGCCCGAGCTGAAGGAGCGCGAGGAGAAGATCCTCGGGGCCGAGGACCGCCGCCTCGCCCTCGAGACCTCGCTCTTCGAGGCCTTGCGGACCCGACTCGCGGCCCTCACCCCGACCATCCAGGCCGCGGCCCGCGGCCTCGCCACGGTCGACGTCGCCTGCACCCTGGCGTACGTCGCGGCGCGCCACAACTGGACCGCGCCGACCATCGTCGCCCACCCGGTCCTCGACATCGTCGGCGGGCGCCACCCCGTCGTCGAGGCGAACCTGCCCACGGGCGAATTCGTCCCGAACGACGTGGCGCTCGACGCGGCGCGCCCGCTGATGGTCCTGACCGGTCCGACCCTGGCGGGCAAGTCGACCGTCCTGCGCCAGACGGCGCTCATCGCCATCCTCGCCCCCATGGGCTCGCTCGTCCCGGCCGAGCGCGCGACCATCGGGCTCGTCGACCGCATCTTCACCCGGGTCGGGGCGTCCGACGACCTCGCACATGGGCGGTCGACCTTCATGGTCGAGATGACCGAGACGGCCGAAATCCTGACCCGCGCGACCCCACAAAGCCTCATCGTCCTAGACGAGATCGGCCGCGGGACGTCGACCTGGGACGGGCTCTCGCTCGCCTGGAGCATCGCCGAGCACATCGCCGACCGCCTCCGCGCCCGCACGCTGTTCGCGACGCACTCTCACGAGCTCGTGGCCCTCGCCGAGACGCGCGACACGGTCGCGAACTTCTCGATCGCCGTCCGCGAGTGGCAGGACGACATCATCTTCCTGCGCCGCCTCGTCCCGGGAGGTGCCAGCCGCAGCTACGGATTGCAGGTCGCGCGCCTCGCAGGCGTCCCGCATGGCGTCATCGATCGTGCACGCCAGATCCTTGCGAACCTCGAGGCGATGGCCATCGACCCCGACTCCGAGCCCCGCCTCGCGCGTGGTCCGAGTGCCCGCAAGCGGGCCGCCCAGCTGTCACTCTTCGCGCCGCCCGCGTCGGGGTCCGCCAGCCGCGCGACCGGACCCGAGGAGCCGCCAGCAGCGCCACCCTCCGACCCACTGCGCGACGCGCTCCGCGCCGTCAACCCCGACGATCTGTCGCCGCGGGCCGCCCACGAGCTGCTCTACCGCCTGAAGACCCTCGCGGCCGAGCCGCGACGTCCAGGCTGAGACCGGTCAGGCCTCGTCCTGACGACCCACCGCGGTGCGCACGGCGTCCACGTAGGACTCGATTTCACCCCGGTGCGCCTCGTCGAGCGTCGTGAAGGCGAGACCGAGTCCGCGCTGACCGAGGCGATCGTCAACGTAAGCGATGCGCGCCCCGGCTCTCACGAGCGTCCCGGTCGGGAGCGTGAACGAGATCGTGAGCTCGGCCGTCGGATCGACCACGCGCCGGTCGTCCGAGGCGAGCACGTAGATCCCGTCAACCGAGAGGTCGATGGCGGGGTGGAGCCAGCTGCGGCCCTCGCGGTGCTCTTCGACAAAGAAGTCGACCGAGGCGCGCGCGCTTCTTCGGCGGTTCGGGCTGCGGTTCGGGCTGCGGTCCGGATGGCTCATGGGGTGGCCTCGTCGGGGTTCGGCGGGCAGAGGGCGCCTGTCGCGGTGGGCGGGCCCTCGTCGAAGGGTCGACAATCGTAACGGTCAGCGCGCCGAGGCGTCAAGACCGAGGTCACGATGGGTCACGATGGGCACATGGCCGTGCGACATCAGCGCGACAGCCAGGTGAAGTCGTTCGCAGCGAGCGACCCGAGCGCGCTCTGTCGCCCGTCAGGGCCCCGCGGTCCGGACGAGGCGGAAGCCGAGCCACGGCAGCGTGTCACTGTAGGAGCGGGCGTCCCGGGCGGCCGCGCGCAGCGCCGGAGTACAGCTCTCGTAGCTGCCGCCACGCAGGCCACGCTTGGCACCTTCTCGGAAGAGCTGAGGATCTTCGCCGCCAGGCAGCACGAAGCGCGCGATCGAATCGGCCGGGCCCGCATAACGGTCCCAGACCCACTCCGCCACGTTGCCGAACATGTCGAAGAGGCCCGATCCGGTCGCGGCCTTCGCCCCGACGACGCTCGGGTAGGTGACCTGCGCACCGAACTCCCGACGCGTGGCGGCCCACCACGCGATCGGGTCGAGGCTCGCCTGCGTGAGGCAGGTGTTCGTGACGTTGCCGAGCGGGGTGGCGGTGGTGGTGCCCGCGCGCGCCGCGAACTCCCACTCGGCCTCTGTCGGCAGGCGGTAGCCGCTGCAGGCGTAGACGGTCCCTGTCGCGATGACCGGCAGCTGGTCGCCGCAGTCGAGCCGCCCGCCCTGCCAGTCCCCGGTGCACGCCGATCCGCCCCCAGGCAGCGTCGTCGGCATCGTGTAGCATGGAGGCAGTCCCTCGGCCTGGCTCAGCGCGTTGGCGTAGCCGAGGACGCTCCACCAGGAGACCTCGATGACGGGACAGGTGTCACCGCAGTTGGCGATGTAGTCACTGTTCTGCGTGTCACCCGCGATGCCATTCGGCGCCTTGCCCGCCCGCGCCTTCCACTGGCCGAGCGTCACCTCGTGCTGCCCGATGAAGAAGCCGCGCGTCAGCGTGACGCCGACCTGGTTCTCGTCGGCGTCGCGCCCCGCCTCGGTCAGGGGTGAGCCCATGTTGAAGGGCCCAGGCGGGACAAAGACGAAGCCGGGCGGCGGGACGGGAGCGACGCTGCAGGTGGCGCCCGTGTAGCCGTTGACACAGGTGCACTGGTTGACGCCCGAACAGAAGCCGCCATTCAGGCACGGGCTCGAACACGCGCTCTCCCAGCGGGCGTGGAGCGCGTGATCGGCCGTGGCGAAGACTGTCGTCACAGCCGTCACCTCGGTGCCCGTCCCGCCGCTGCCCGTCCACCAGCCGCGGAACAGGAAGCCGCTCCGTGTGGTGGTCGCGAGCGCGCCGTAGAGCGCGTCAAAGGTCACCGCCTTCGAAGGCGGGCTCGCGGGTGTACCGAGGCCGGCGTTGAAGGTGACCGTCATCGAGACGGGCTCCCACCGGGCATGCAGCACGTGGTCGCGGGCCGTCGTCACGACCGTGCCTGTCGTAATCTCCACGCCACCCGCGTCCTCGGTCCACCAGCCCGTGAATCGGTAGCCGAGGCGGCTCGTCGTCGCGAGCGCCCCGTAGGGTGCGTCGAAGGTGACCGCGCGCGAATCGGGAACGGGGGGCGTCCCGAGGCCCGGGTCGAACGTCACCGTGCAAGCGCGCGGCACCCACGCCGCGTAGAGCACATGATCGCGCGCGATGGCGACCACGGTCCCGGCCTCGACCCGCGTCCCCGCGCCGTTGCGGCCCGTGAACCAGCCGCTGAACGTGTAGCCGACGCGGCCGGTGAGCGGGAAATCCGCGACGGGGTAGGGCGACGCGAAGACGACGGCCTGCGTCGTCGGGTCGACCGCGGTGCCACCGTCGGGATCGAACGTCACGGTGTAGGTCGCCCCGCGCCACTGTGCGTGCAGCGTGTGCGGTCCCGCGGTCTCGACGACCGACTCCGGACGCACCTCGAGGCCGCCTGCGGGCGCGGTCCACCAGCCCGTGAAGACATACCCATCGCGCGCGGTCGTGGCGAGCGGGCCGTACGGTGTGGCGAAGGTGACGCGCTTCGACCCTGGGGCTGGCGGCGTGCCCGCCGAGCTGAAGGTCACGGTGTACTGGTTTGCGGTCCAGCGGGCATGCAGCGCGTGCGGCTCCGGGTTGGTGACACGCGACTCGGGCGTGACTTCGGACCCGCCATCGGCTTCGGTCCACCAGCCCGCCAGCGTGTAGCCCGGGCGGGACGTCGTCGCGAGCGCGCCGTACGGGCTGTCGAACGTCACGAGCTTCGTGCCCGGGGTTGGCGGCGCCCCGCTAGCGGGGAGGAAGGTGACCGCGAGTTGTTTCGCGATCCAGTGGGCATAGAGCGTATGGGAGGACGGGTCCTCGACCGGGGTCGCCGACGTCACGGCGTCTCCGCCGCCCGCGGGTCCGCCTGGCGCCTTGAACCACCCGCCGAAGTCGTAGCCTGGCCGGGTCGTCGTCGCGAGCGGGCCGTAGGGCGCATCGTACGTGACCACACGGGTCGGCGGCTCCGGCTCCGCGCCGCCCGCGCTGTCGAATCGGACCGTGATCTGCTCGGCTGTCCAGCGCGCGTGGAGCGTGTGGTCGGCGGCGCGCGTGACCGGGGTCGCGTCGGTGACGAGCACGCCCGCGCCGTCCGGGGCCGTCGCCCAGCCGTCAAAGCGGTAGCCGATCCGCGCGGTGGTCGCGAGCGCTCCGTAGGCCGCGCCAAAGGTCACGGTCTTGCCTGGCGGCGTCGCGGCCTCGCCTTCGCCCGCGTCAAACGTCACAGCGTACGTGTTCGGCGTCCAGCGGGCGTAGAGCGTGTGCGCCTCGGCGATATCGACCGTCGTCGTCGGCTCGACCGGGGTCCCCGCGCCGTCCCGCCCGGTGTGCCAGCCTGCGAAGGTATAGCCCTCGCGCGCCGTCGTCGGGAGCGGTCCGTAGGCTGTGCCCCAGGTGACCTCGCGGGCCCCCGGGATGGGCTGTGAGCCGCCGTCGGGGTCGAAGGTCACGCGGTAGCGCGCGACAGTCCAGCCCGCGTGCAGCGTGTGCGGCGCCGGGTTCGTGACGCGGGTCATCGGCTCGACAAGCGACCCCTGGCCCCCCGCCTCGGTGTACCAGCCATCGAAGACGTGACCGCGTCGGAACGTCACCGCGAGCGGCCCGTAGGCCTCGGCGAAGGTCACGTTCTTCGTCGTCGGGACGGGCGTCTCGCCATCACCCGCGTCAAACGCAACCGCAATGGCGAGGGCCTTCCATGTCGCGAACAGCGTGTGATTCCGGGGGGTCGCGACCTCAGTCGCGGCGGTCACCGCGGCGCCCGTCCCGTCGGCCGACGTGTTCCAGCCCGCGAAGGCGAACCCCGGGCGCTGCGATGTCGGCAGCTCGCCATAGGCCGACCCGAAGGTCACCGTCACGGTCGCCGGGTTCACGGCCGACCCGCCGCGCGGGTCGAAGCTCACCGTGAACGTCCCCGGGCGCCAGCGCGCCCACAGCGTGTGCGGACCCTCGATAGCGACGAGCGACGTCGGGGTCACGCGCTCGCCCGCACCCTCGGGGGTGGTCCACCAGCCGTCAAAGGCGTAGCCCTCGCGGTCCGACGTCGGCAGTCCACCGTACGTGCCACCAAACGTGACCTGCTTGGCGCTCGGGATGGGGACCGACCCGCCCGCGGGTTCGAAGGTGACGAGCGCGCTCGTGCCCGACCAGGCGGCGTACAGGACATGCGGCTCGCTGCGGGCGACGAGCGTCGATTCGAAGACGCGGGAGCCCTGACCCCCGGTCTCGGTCCACCAGCCGAGGAAGTCGTGCCCCGCGCGGGTGGTCTCCGGCAGCGCGCCATAGGGCTGACCGAGCGGCAGCTCGCGCGTGTCCGGCAGGACCGGCGTCCCCCCCTGCGCGTCAAAGCGGACACGGACGGCCGAGTCGAGCTGACAGGCCCCGCCGTCGGGGTCGAGGCAGGCCGACAGGCCGTCGGGTGAGCAGGTGCGCGTCCCCTGGCAGTCACCGTAGCTGCAGCGGGTCCAGGCGCCCTCCGAGACGGCGCGGGCCGAGCACTCACACGACGCCCCGGGGTCGGCGGGCAGGCATTGGCGGACGGTGGCGCCGTTCTCGAGGGCGCGGGCCTCGCGGCAGGCGAAGCCGCCCGGACAGTCGGCGTCGACCTCGCAGGCCGTGCCGCAGAAGCTCCCAGCGGTGTCCCCGTGGACGACGCAGCGGTCGGCGGTCGAGGGGGCTGGCCCGGTCTGGCACTGGGCGTCCGTCGTGCAGGGGCGGCAGAGGTTCAGGTGCATCTGCACGCACATGAAGACCGGGTCGGTCCCGGGCAGCTGGACGGGGGTGCATGACCACCCCTCGGGGCACGCGTCGAAGCAGGTGCGCGAGCACAGCGCTGTCGCCGCGTCGTCGCGCGCAGGCAGGCAGACGCTCGAGCCGCAGTCCTCGTCGTCGCGGCATGGGCAGAAGGCCTCGAGCGGGGGGCCACCCTCACAGGACGGGCCCGACAGCCCGCCTCCGTCGAGGCCTGGGGCGACGTCGACGGTCGCGCCGAGGTCACTGGCGGGACCTGCGTCGGCGCGAGGATCGCAGGGCGCCGCCTCGCTGCACGGGCAACCGTCGGCCCCGGGTGTGCAGGTCGCGTCCGTCGAGGACCCGTTGTCGCTGTCACCGCACGCCGCGAGCTGCGCGAAGACGCCGAGCAGCACGAGCAGCCGCACGCGATGGCGCATCGCCCGGGACGCGGGGGCAAGGTACATGGGCCGGACCACAGGGCGACGCTCGTTCATCGGCACTCTCACCTGGCTCGGGGACATCATTGGATGCCTCATCCCGCGGCCTCGGGTCAAGCGCTACACCCGCGGCAGCGTCCACACGGTCCAGAACCGCCCGAACCGCAGGGGTTGCCGCAAGATGCCGACGACACCAACCTCGCGCCAGCCCCCTCCGACCGCCCTGCCTGGCGTCCTCGGTGCCTGTCCTGGCCTGCGGCTCAATCCGCCCGAGGCCGCGCGTCAAGATCGCCGATCGGCCTCCGCAAGGCCACCACCAACCCAAGCCCGGGCAGCGCCACGACCATCGAGACCGCGAAGAACGGTCCCCAGCCGAGCGCCTCCGCGGTCGGCCCCGCGATCGGCCCGACGACCTTCGAGCCGAGCACGGCGAGCGACGACAGTAATGCGTATTGGAATGCGGAGAATCGCGCGTCACACAGCGCGGTCAGCAAGGCCACGAAGGCCACCGAGCCGAGGCCTGTCGCGAGATTCTCGGCCACGATCGCGGCGCCGAGCAGCCCGAAGTCCCGGTGCGTCACCGCGAGCGCCGCGAAGCCGAGGTTCGTCACGGCCTGCAGCACACCGAAGGCGAGCAGCGCCGTGCGCAGCCGCAGCCGCGTCATCATCAGGCCGCCGATGGCCATGCCGCCGAGGATCGCGAGGACCCCGACGGTCTTCCGGAGCGCCGCCACCTCGTCGGGGCGGAAGCCGAGCCCCCGCTGCAGGAAGGCCGAGAACAGGCTCGAGCCGAAGGCGTCGCCGAGCTTGTAGGTCACGACGAGCCACAGCAGCCACCCCGCCGCCCGTCGCGTCGCGAGGTCCCGGAAAGGCACCACGACGGCCTCGGCCAGCGTCCGCGGCGCCTTCACCGCCCCGTCCTCCGGGGGGGCCGCCAGGGTCGCGACCAGACCCGCCGCCATGACGCCCGCCATCGCGAGGTACGCCGTTGACCAGCCGAGCCCCGCTGTCACGGCGAGCACCGGCGTCAGGAACCCGGCGAGCGTCATCCCGAGTCGGTAGCCCCACGACGCGACAGCGGCCCCGAGGCCGCGCGCCTCGAGCGGCAGCGCATCCGTCCGCCACGCGTCCACCACGATGTCCTGGGAGGCCGAGAAGAACGCGAGTGCGACCGCGAGCCCGGCGATGACCGCCACCTCGACCGGTCCCAGCGCGAGTGCGACCAGCGCGGCCGTGCACCCGAGCTGCGACAGCGCCATCCACCCCCGCCGCCGCCCTAGCAGCCCGAACGGCCAGGGCGCGACGAAGCGGTCGAGCAGCGGGCTCCAGACAGGCTTCAGGACGTAAGGCAGACCGACGAGCGACAGCGCGCCGAGGTCGGCGAGCGTCCAGCCCGCCTCGGTCAGCCACGACTGCAGCGTCGCGTTCCCGAGGTCGAACGGCAGCCCCGAGGCCACGCCGAGCAGCAGCAGCGCACCGAGTCGCCGCGTGCGTCCCCCTCGGTGAGGCGCCAGGCCAACGTCTGTCGAGGGCAGGGGAGGGCCCACGGCTCAGGCGTCGTCGAGCAGATCGTCATCCAGCGGCGGCGCGGCCAGCACCGGGCGACCGGGCGGGGGCCGCATGATCCGGGGCTGGACCAGGATCCCGTGCTTCGACAGCGCGTCCTGGCGCGTCGCGAGCTCGGCGAGGGTGCGCTGGTAGAGCAGCCGCTCGACCGCCGACTTCACCTCGACGAGGAACTCCTTGATCACACAGTGTTGTGAGCCGACCTTGATGTTGCACGGCAGGTCGAGGATGGCGTCGACGCTCGTCAGCTGCCCCTCGAGGCACTGAATGACCTCGCCGACCGAAATCTCATGCGCGGCCCGCGCGAGACCGTGTCCACCCGACGGGCCGCGCGTCGCCTTGACGAGGCCCGCCGCCCGAAGGCGCGACAGGATCTGCTTGAGGTAGTGCGACGGGATGTCCTGCGCCTCGGAGATCTCGTGGGCCTGCAGCAGCTGCTCGCCGTCGTCCGCGCGCATCGCGAGGTAGAGCATCGCGCGCAGGCCATATTCGCCGCGGGTCGAGAGCTTCATCGCGTGCCCCCCGCGCCCGTCACTTGCCGTCGCCCGTGTCTTCGCTCACGCCGACGACCTCGACGTCATAGAAGAGGGACTTGCCCGCGAGCGGGTGGTTGAAGTCTGCGACGATGGACTCGGCCCGGATCTCGCGGACCCGGTAGGTCAGCTCCGCGTTCTGCGCCGACCGGTAGCTGAACCGCTGCCCCTCGACGAGCTCGAGGTGCGCGGGGAAGCCAGCGCGCGGCAGCTCCTTCAGCAGCTTCGGATCGTGCGGCCCGTACGCGTCCTCGGGCGGGATCGTGATGCGCTTCTTCGCGCCGATCTCGAGCCCGATGACACCACGCTCAAGCCCGGACACCACGTCACCGCGACCGCAGACGAACTCGAGCGGGGAGGTCGGCGTCGACGCGTCGATCTCGGTCCCCGCGTCATCGGTGATGCGGTATTGCACCCGCACGAGGCAGTTCTTCTTGACCTTCATGGGGGGCTCCCTAGTCGGGCGTTTGACGGTGGGGGCCACCTATCTGCGGCAGCCCGCGGACGTCAAGGCAAATCCTCGGGATACGCCCTCGCCGGGTGCGCCACGATTGGCCGTAATCGCCCGCCGCGGGCTGCGGATCCCGTGGGACTGGAAAACACGAAACCCGCCATCAAGGCGGGCTTCGGAGGTGGTGGCTGTGGACGGACTTGAACCGTCGACCTAGCGATTATGAGTCGCTCGCTCTAACCAGCTGAGCTACACAGCCGCACCGTGGAGACGCGAGATACGGGAAGTCGGCGCGCCGGTCAAGGCCTTCCTGACGTGGTCGCTAGGCGCCCACCCAAGCCCGGGCGGGGGCGCGAAGTCAGCTCAGCCCCGCTCGGAGGCGTCCCACACCGCCTGCAGCTTCTCGCGGGCGGTCCGTTCGGCGAGCGCGGTCCGCTGCAGGCCAAGCTCGCGGATCTCCGCGATGATACGCCAGTAGTGCTCGACGAGGCCCGGCATGTACAGGCCCGCGACGAAGAAGGCCGGCGGTCGGTAGGCCACGGGCGGCGACGGGCGGAACCCGTGCCCCTCGAGGTACCCCGCGATCGCAGCCTCCACGGCCCGGATGTGCCGCCACACCGGCTCGACGGCCGAGAGCTCGCGCCCCCGTTCGTCCGCCGTCAGCGCCGCCCCCGCCTCCCACAGCGCGAGGTCCGCGAGCGCCAGCAGCGCCGCCTCTGCGGACTGTCGCCCGACCGCCTGCGCGCCGAGCCGCAGCGCCTTCACGGCCTCGAGGGACAGCGCTGACGCGACAGCCGCCTCCGCGAGGAAGACCCGCTTCGTCTCGCGGACCGCAAACTGCTCGAGGTCATGCCGCAGCAGCGTGCGCATGTCGCCCACCACATGCTCGAAGCGCTGGCGCCGCAGCGCGAGCTGCTCCGATATCTCCGTGTCGCTGAGCGTCTCGCCGTGCATGTCCTCGCCTCCCGTCTCAGGTCCCGTCGCGCTCACCCGGGTCGATCCGTCGGCACGTCAGCGCTTGCGGGCGGGTGGGGGAGGCGGGGCGCCCTTCTTGCCCTTCGCTGGAGCGACCGGCTCGGGGGCTGCACCCTTGCGCGCCTTGCCCGCGGGCTCTGGCTCGGGCGCCTTCCGGTTCTTGCCAGGCGCCACAGGTTCGGGCTCGGGGGCGCGCTTGCCCTTGGCAGCTGCTGGCGCAGCGTCGGTCTGCTTTCTGCCCTTGGGCTCAAGCTCGGGCTCGGCCTGCTTCCGGTTCTTCGGCGCGGGCTTGGGCTCGGCCTGCTTCCGGTTCTTCGGCGCGGGCTCGGGCTCGGCCTGCTTCCGGTTCTTCG
>SYAK01000359.1 GCA_005788935.1 Pseudomonadota bacterium | reverse complement strand
GATGCAGCTGTTGAAGCGGAAGGCGCCCGGACGCTGAGCGGAGCGGACGCGCCCCGTTAGCGCCGACGACGCCCGCGTCCTGCGAGGGCGCCGAGCAGCAGCGCCCACGGGGCGGCGCCGGCCCCGCCCGCGAGGCAACCCGACGCGTCACCGCTGGCCTCGAGGGGCTCGCTCCCGGGCTCTGTCCCGAGCGCGCCCTCGGACGCGGGCGGAAGGTCTGGCGCGGCCTCGGGCGTGGGCTCCGGGTCTGGTTCCGGATCTGGCGCAGGCTCCGGGTCGAGGCCGCCGCACAGGCGCTCGCTCGGATAGCCGCGGCCGCAGAGGTCGAGGACCGCCTTCGCCGCGTAGTCGTACTCCTGCGTCCCGTCGGCCTCGTCCCGGGTGTTGACGACCCGGCAGCCCGCCGCCTGCATGATGTAGTCGGCCTGCTGGCCTCGGACGAAGACCCCGATGAGGGCGTGGTCGGCGTCATAGGTCCCGGAGCCGGAGTTGCCAGCGAACGTGTCGGTCGTCCCGATGAAGTAGCCCCACGGGACGGTCGAGCGCAGCACGCGGCCGGGATGGATCTTGGCCGGGATCCCGTTGCCGAAGCCGATGGCGGCGATGGAGTCGCCGACCTGGATGGCCTCGGGGTCCATCGCCACGGGCGCTGGGGCGCGCGCGGCGGACACGGGGCGGTCGAGGCGGACGATGGCGTAGTCGTGCCACGTCGGCTCGAACGCCTCCTCGGTGTAGGCGTCGACGAGGATTTCGGCGCAGGTGCGGACGTCGTCCGCCGTCATGCGGTTCAGCCCGCCCGGGGCGGCCATATGGTAGCCGAAGACGAAGTACCACGTGGCACACACCTCGGCGTCGACGCAGTGCGCGGCTGTCAGCACGAGGTCGTCGTCGATGAGCGTCCCCGAGCAGGAGGCCATCGCGGGCTGGTCCGCGAAGCGCTCGCCCTCGCACAGCGCCCGGTACTCGCCGAGCGTGACGGTCGTCGGGACCACGTTGTCCGGGTCCGAGAGGTCGAGGTAGCGCGGCTCGACGAGGGCCACGGCCGACTCGCGCAGGCGCTGGGCGAGCGCCGGGTCTGTCGCCTCGAAGGGGTCCTGACGCTCGTCGGTCCCGTACACGACTGGCGCCACCTGCACAGCGACCTCCCCGCCTGATCGCGGCGCGTCACAGCCGGCCGCGGACGCGAGGGCGGTCAGACAGAGGCGCGGCAGCGGCGACATGCGGGGGCGCATGGAGCGAGCCTCGACGCGCGCGGCGGGTGCGTCAAGGGCGGTCGACCCGGGGGCGCGCTGCGCCGCCGCGCAGGCCGGCGTGACGCCTGTGAATGACGCCTCATTCAGCCGCATCCCACTTCAGAGAGGCCGTCCTCACGCGCCTCACCCCGCGCCTCCCACGCGGGCGCGCAGGACATCGACGACGGCGCCGAGCTGGGCGGGGACCTCGACGGGCGGGTTGCGCAACGCCCCGCCGACGACGCCGAGGTCCTGCAGCGCGTCCTTGTGATAGGCCACCTTGGAGTCGGTGAACTTCAGGCCGTGGGCGGTCGAAACCACCACGACGCGGTCGCGCCGGTCGATGGTGCTGGCACGGACCAGCTTGTCGACGACCGCGAGCGCCACCCCCGTGTGCGGGCAGGTGAAGAGCCCGGCGCGGTCGCCGCGGGCGCAGGCGTCCATCAGCTCGGCCTCGGTCGCCTCGCCGACGACGCCATCGGTGGCCTTCAGCGCGAAGATGGCGCGAGCCATCGAGACCGGATCGCCGATCTGGATGGCCGACGCGAGCGTCCGCTGCGCCTTGACGGCGCTTACATCGGCATAGCCCGTCATGAATGACTGATAGAGCGGATTTGCATGATGCGCCTGCGCCACGATGAGCCGCGGCATGCGGTCGGTCAGCCCGAGCTGCCGCATCATCGCAAAGCCTTTCCACAGCGCGTAGACGTTGCCGAGGTTGCCGCCAGGCACGACGACCCACTCTGGGATCTCCCAGCCGAGCTGCTGCGCGATCTCCAGCGCGACCGTCTTCTGCCCCTCGAGGCGAAGGCTGTTCATCGAGTTCGCGAGGTAGATCGGGAAGGTCTCGACCACGTCGCGGATGAGCGCCATGCAGCCGTCGAAGTCGGTGTCGATGGCGAGCACCAGCGACCCGTGGGCGATGGGCTGCACCAGCTGGGCGAGCGAGATGCGGCCCCGCGGCAGAAAGACGACCGACGGGATGCCGCCAAGCGCCGCGTACGCCGCGAGCGCCGCCGAGGTGTCGCCAGTCGAGGCGCAGCCGATGGCGTGGATCCTGGCACCCTGCGCCCGCATGCGGTTGACCTGCGAGACCAGCACCGTCATCCCCCAGTCCTTGAAGGACCCCGTGTGGGTGTGCCCGCACTGCTTGACGTACAACGCATTCAGCCCGAACGCGGCGCCAAGCCGGGGCGCCTGCAGCAGCTGGGTCCAGCCCTCACCGAGCGTCAGGATCTCCGTCTCATCAATACCCGGCAACACCCACTCTCGTTTTCCCCAGACGCCCGAGCGGTCCGGGTAGCCACGGGCCCCCATGCGCGCGTCGAACAGCGCCCGCCACGCCGCTGGCGACCGCTCCGACAGCGCCTCGAGGTCGTGGTCGACGTCGAGGAGTCCCCCGTCCGAGGCGCGGTAGACGATAGCGTCGAGCGGGTGGGACTCGGGGGAGACCGGGCGGCCCTCGGCGCGGGCCACGACATCGGAGAACGGGATGAAACGGGCGTGCATGGTCGCGTCATGCCACGGGTCCCCGGGCCCGCCAAGCGCCGCGCGCGCCCTCCCTGCCCGCCCGAGCCCCCGACGACGTTCGAACTTCCCCGATCCCGGCTTGATGCCTTCCGGATTCTCGTCTAAGCTGCGGCCGCTGCGTCGAGTTCCCCGCCCAGCGGAGCTCCGCGCGCCACGGCCTCCCCGCCTCGCCCGGCGGCGAGGTGCCCCCCGGTCACCGAGTGGATGCAGCCTCTATGAGCGCGAACCAGCAGTTGCCCCGTCAGTTCGGCAAGTATGTCCTCGTCCGCAAGATCGCGATGGGTGGCATGGCTGAGATCTTCAAAGCCAAGACCGGCGGCGCCGAGGGCTTCGAGAAGGACGTCGTCATCAAGCGGATCCTGCCGCACTTCACGGAAGATGGCGACTTCGTGAAGATGTTCATCGACGAGGCGGCCATCACCTCGAAGCTGCAGCACGCGAACATCGTGCAGATCTTCGACTTCGACGTCTGCGAGGGCAGCTACTACATCGCGATGGAGCTCATCGAGGGCGTCGACCTGAAGAAGGTCCTCGACGTCGGCGTGAAGGACCGGAAGCCCCTCTCGCCCGCGCAGGCTGCGTGGCTCCTGATGGAGACCGCGAAGGGCCTGCACTACGCGCACGTGAAGGAGCACAAGGGGCAGCCGCTCAACATCGTCCACCGTGACATCTCGCCGCACAACCTGATGGTGAGCTACAACGGCGAAGTCAAGCTGATGGACTTCGGCATCGCCAAGGCGGCGCAGCGTTCCACCAAGACGATGGCGGGCACGGTCAAGGGCAAGGTCGCCTACATGTCGCCCGAGCAGGCGCGCGGCAAGAACCTCGACGGCCGCTCGGACCTGTTCGCGCTCGGCATCATGCTCTGGGAGATGCTGACCGGCAAACGCCTCTTCCTCGGCGACTCCGACTTCGACACGCTGACGAACGTGCTCAAGCACGAGCCGGTCCTGCCGAGCACGCTGAACCCGAAGGTCGACGCGCAGCTCGACGACATCGTCCTGAAGGCCCTCGCGAAGAACCGCGACGAGCGGCACGCCTCGGTCGAGGAGTTCGCCCGCGAGCTGACGAAGTGGTATTACTCGACAGTGACCGACCTCGAGGGCGAGTCGCTGAAGAGGTACATGCACCAGCTCTTCGGGGACGACATCGAGACGAACCGCCGCCTCGCGAACGAGGAGCGGGTTGCGCTCGGCGGCAGCAGCGAGCCCGAGCCCGAGTCGAGCGGCGAGCGGACGCTCGCGATGCCGTCGGCCGATGCGGCCAAGACGCTGCTCGAGGGCGATTTCTCGGCCAAGGACCTTCAGGCCGCGCTGAAGAAGCAGCCTGCGCCAGCCGCGAGCAAGCCTGCACCCGAGCCCGCCGCCAAGCCGACCGCGTCTCAGCCGCCCAAGGCCGCCGCGAATCCGCCGCGACCCGCGACCCCACCCACCGCGGCGCCCGCGGCCGATGTGCAGCCCGCGAAGTCGAAGGCGTGGCTCTGGATTCTGCTGTTGGTCCTGCTCGGCGGCGGCGCAGCGGCGTTCTTCGCCCTGGGCGGAAGTGACAAGCCGGCGCCGAAGACCGACGCGACCCAGACCTCCGAGCCAGGCGGCGCCAGCGGCACCTCCACCCTCGGGGACACGGCCGAGCTCGTACTCGAGGTCGACCCGCCCTCCGCGACGGTGACCGTCGACGGCAAGCCAGTGAGCGGCAAGGTCGGTGGCCTCAAGCTCGGCAGCGAGGCCAAGGTCGTGGTGGAGGCCGAGGGCTTCGCGCGTTTCGAGAAGACGGTCGCGATCGACAGCGCCTCGGTGAAGGTCGCGGTCAAGCTCGAGCAGGCCCGCGAAAAGGTCATGGTGGTCCTCGAGCCCGTCGGCGACGACACGGCCGAGATCGTCGTCAATGGCAAGTCCATCGGCAAGGGGGCGACCCCGTACAACGGCCTCGCGGGCGACGTCATCAAGGTCGAGGTGCGCCCGTCCAGGGCCGGCGTGCCGTCCGTCACCGAGGAGGTGACGCTCGACCCGGCGCTGAGGACGAAGAAGTTCGCGCTCGGCCAAGCCGCCGCCACGCTGACGGTCACCCTCGATCCCGCGGGCGCCGAGCTGAAGAGCTCGGCGGGCACGGTGGCCCCGGGCGCGTCACCGTCGGAGTCGGTCATCAGCGGGCTCGCCGCGGGCCAGTCGGTCGACATCACCGTCTCGAAGGCCGACTTCGACACGCGCAAGGAGACGATCGCCATCGCTGGCGGCGCTCAGACCCACACGGTCAAGCTCGAGCCCAAGGCGGCCGCTGCCAAGCCGCCCGCGGGAAATCAGCCCGCCCCGACCCCGCCCGCCGCGGCCGCGGGTGCGAAGGGGACGCTGCAGGTGAAGGCGCGCCCGTGGGCCAAGGTGTCGATCAACGGCCGCCCCGTCGGAGACGCGCCGGTGTCGAAGCAGATGGCGCCGGGCTCCTACACGGTGGTGCTGACGAAGGGCGCGCAGAGCGTCACGAAGTCCGTGAGGGTCGAGGCGGGCAAGACCGCGACGGTCAACCACGCCTTCGACTGAGACGTCGTTTTTCCGCGAGGGTCGCGCTTTTTTGCGTTGACACCTCGCCGCCCCGTGGTCAGTATCCGACCCCGCTGACGACGCCGTGAGGCGTCCAGGCACCAGACGCGGGAATAGCTCAGTGGTAGAG
>SYAK01000358.1 GCA_005788935.1 Pseudomonadota bacterium | reverse complement strand
GACGCCCTCGGGGTGACGAGCGGTGTCTTCATCGGGTGGTCGATGGGCGTCCAGCTCAACTTCGAGCTGTGGCGCCATGTCGCCCCGCGCATCGCGGCCTTCGTGCAGATCTGCGGGGCACCGGGGCGGGTCCTGCAGACGACGGTGCTCGGCGGGATCGGCAAGACCGTCATCCTGCCCGCGATGGAGCTCTTCCGGCAGGCGGCCGATCGGCACGCGCCATGGCTCGGTCGGGTGGCCTCGTCGCCGCTCGCCTTCGGGCTCGCCAAGATGGCTGGCCTCGTCGCCCCGACCCTCGACGAGGGGCTCGCGGCCCGCATCGTCCGCGACTACATGCACCTCGACTTCGAGGTCTACAACCGCATCCTCGCGTCTCTCGAAGACTATGACGCGACGACGTTTCTCGGTGAAGTGACGTGCCCCGCGCTGATCATCGCCGGGACGCGCGACCCGATGACCCCGGTTCCGCTCGCGCGACGGATGGCCGAGCTGATGCCCGCCTCCGAAATCGAGATCCTGCACGGCGGGTCGCATTACGTCCCGGTCGAGCTGCCCGAGCCGCTCATTGCCCGCCTTCGCGCGTTTCTCGCGCAACGCGTGCCGGAAATCGCGACCTGAGACCGATGGCGCGCAGGTTGCCTGGCGACGGGGCGTGACGACGGTCCCGGGCCGAAGGTTCGCACCTGGAGTCGCGCATGTTCTTCGATCCCCTTTACCTTGTCGTCATCGTCGTGAGTGGCGGGCTCTCGCTGTGGGCGTCCGTGCGCGTGCGTGCGGCCTTTTCCCGCTGGCAGCGCGTGCCGTCGTCCGCGGGGCTGACAGGGGCGGAGGTGGCGCGCGGCATCCTCGCGGCGTCTGGCATCGGCGATGTGACGGTCGAGGCGGTCGGCGGCCTGCTCTCCGACCACTACGACCCGCGGTCAAAGACGCTGCGACTTTCGCGCGACGTCTTCCACGGGACCTCGGTCGCGGCCGCTGGCGTCGCAGCCCACGAGGTCGGTCACGCGCTTCAGCATGCGGACGGCTACAAGCCCCTGCAGTTGCGCAGCGTGCTCGCACCCGCGGCGGCGCTCGGCTCGAACCTGGCGATGGTCGTCTTCATCCTCGGGCTTGCAGTGGGCGCGCTCGGCCTCGCCAAGCTCGGTGTCGTGCTGTTCTCGCTGATGGTCGCCTTCACGCTCATCACCCTGCCTGTCGAATTTGACGCCTCGCGACGGGCGAGCGCACTGCTTTTTGCAGGCGGACGTCACTCCGCGCGTGACCGCGAAGGCGTCTCGGCCGTATTGAACGCGGCGGCCCTGACCTATGTCGCCGCTGCCATCGGAGCCATCATGACCCTCGTCTACATGCTGCTGCGCGCAGGCCTCTTCGGCGGGCGCGATGAGTGACGCCGGCCCGATCGTGCTGCTCGAGGCCGTCGAGAAGGATTACCCGCTCGGCAAGACGACCGTGCACGCGCTGCGCGGGGTCGACCTCGCCATCGCGCGTGGCGAGTTCGCGGTCCTCGCGGGACCGTCGGGCAGCGGCAAGACGACCGTCCTGAACCTCATCGGCTGCGTCGACGTCGCGACACGCGGGCGGGTGACGGTCGCGGGGCAGGACACGGGGCTCCTGAAGGAGTCCGAGCTGACGAAGCTGCGGCTTGACACGCTCGGGTTCATCTTCCAGGCATTCAATCTCATACCGGTCCTCGACGTTTTTCAAAACATCGAGTTTCCACTGCTGCTGCAAAAGCATGTCGGCAAGGAAGAGCGTCGGGCCCGTGTCGATGCCCTCATCGAGGCGGTCGGCCTGGGGCCGCAGCGCAAGCAGCGGCCTGGCGAGCTGTCGGGTGGTCAGCGGCAGCGGGTGGCCATCGCGCGCGCGCTCGTGACGCGGCCAGCGCTCGTGCTCGCCGACGAGCCGACCGCGAACCTCGACTCCGGAACCGGCAAGCAGATCCTCGCGCTGATGCGCGAGATGAACCGCCGCGACGGGACGACCTTCCTGTTCTCGACCCACGACCCCGACGTCATGGAGCAGGCGGACCGCATCATCCGGATCTCCGACGGGCGCATCGTCGAGGCGGCCTGACATGCTGACCCGCGTCGCCCTGCGCAATCTGCGTCTGCACTGGGTTCGGAGCCTGATCGTCGGCTTCCTGCTCGCCATCGGCGCCGCCCTCATCGTCATCGGCCAGGCTGCACTTGATGCCATTCAGGACGGACTCCAGCGTTCGGTGGTCGACAGCCTGAGCGGTCACCTGCAGCTCGTCGAGGCGGGGGCACCCGACCAGCTCGAGCTCTACCAGAGCGCCGCACTCGCGACCCCCGACATCGGGCAGATCCCGGACTTCGCGGCCCTCAAGGCGGTGGCTGGCGCAGATCCCGACGTCGCGGCCATCATCCCGATGGGGATCGGGCGCTCGATCGTGACAGGGCGCAGCGTACTCGAGAACAAGCTTGGCGAACTGCGGGGGGTGCTCGCGCGCGGGGAGCTGGCGTCGGCCGGGCCGTTGCTGGCGCATCTGCGACGCATCATCGGGCGGCTCGACGGCGAGCTCGCGGCGCTGCGCAAGGTGGCCGCCGACACGCCGGAGACGGCCGCGCAGGTGGCGGATCTGGTGCGGGTTGGACAGGAAGACTTCTGGCAGGGGCTCGCGACCGACCCCGACGGCACGATGGAGTTCCTCGAGAACCGCATCGCGCCGCTCGGCCTGCAGACAGGTCTGTACTTCATCAACTTCCTTGGGACGGACCTGCAGGCCTATGCGAAGAACTTCAAGCTGTTCGACATGGTCGAAGGCGAGCTGCCAGGCCCTGGCGAGCGCGGGTTCCTCTTCAGCACGACCATCTACGAGCGCTTCATCAAGCACCGCACCGCGCGCCGTCTCGACCAGATCAAGGACGCGCTCGTGCTCGAGGGTCGCACCATCGCCGCCGACGATGACCTCCAGCGCCAAGTCGAGCGCAACGTGGGTCAAGTCGCCCAGATCACGGACCAGCTCGACGATGTCGCGACCGCTGCGCTGCGGTCCGAGCTCATCGCCGAGCTCGGGCTGCCGCCGTCGGACCTTCGGCCGCTCGACGCCCTGCTCGGCCAGTTTTTTCGGATGGATGATGCGAACTTCATGACGCGTCACGACTTCTTCTACCGCGCCATCGCG
>SYAK01000357.1 GCA_005788935.1 Pseudomonadota bacterium | reverse complement strand
GGGGTCGCGACGGCTGCGGTGGCAGGAGCCGTGGCGGGCTCGGGGGCGGCCTCGACCTCGGCGGCCTCCTCGACCGGGACGTCGCGCTCGAGGACCACGTCGACGTTGGCCTCGGCGTTGAGCAGCGTCACGCGGCCAGGCTGAACGCCGAGTCCGTCGAGCGTCGCCCGCGCCATGTTGACGAGCGTCGGCTGATGCCCGACGCCGACCTCGATGTAGCGCGTGATGCCGAGCCCGCCGAGCGATGGCGGCGCGAACATGCGCTCCTGCGACTCGATCCAGCGAACCGGGCTCGCGAACTGCCACGCCAGCAGCTCGACAAGCAAGAGTCGTGCCAGCTCGCCGCGGGGCGCCTTCTTCCACGCCCCGTCAGCCAGCATCGCCGCGAGCTCGGGCGCGTTGGTGCCCTTGTGGACCGACGTGATGAAGCCCTCGGACAGCGCGAAGACCTCGGCGACGAGGTTCGGGATGTAGCGCCCGACGAGCGCATCGGCGTCGATGGACTTCGGCAGCCGCGCGTCGAGCACGTTCCGGAAGTTTGGCACCGAGCCGTGCAGCACCGACGAGTGGAAGGGGACGTCGATGCCCGGGACGGTGATCCAGGCGGGCTTGGCGCCAGGCTTGGTGCGGCGCAGCAGCTCGGCCTCGAGCGCCTCGAGCCCGGCGATTTCACCCGTCACAGAGTACTGGCGATTTCGAACATTGTGATTGACGATCTGGATGAAGCTGCTCGTCGCCTTCGCGACCTCGGCCACGAGCGCCTCGGCCCCCTTGTGGTCGAGGCCCGCGAAGTTCGGGCGCACGACGCCCATCTTGTAGGCGCTGCGTCCGGCCGCGTCGCGCGGGACCGCCTCGTGCATCGTGCAGCCGCGCATCCAGACGATGTCGACGACCGACTCGAGCGGCAGCACGCCCGTGTAGGCCGCGAGCGCGTTGTACTCGCCGACGCTGTGGCCACAGGTCACCGCGTTCGGGTCGAGGACGCCGGCGTCCCGCAGCTCGGCCACCTGCGCCATCGCGAGCACCGCCATCGCGACCTGCGTGAACTGGGTCAGGTGCAGGACGCCCTCGGGGTGGACGTTCAGCTCGCCGTTCACCCGCAGCTTCGGTGGGTTACGCCGCACGACCTCGAGCACGCTGAAGCCCAGCTGGTCGCGGGTGAAGGCGTCGGCGCGGTCCCAGATGGCGCGCGCGGCCCGGCTGCGGGCGTAGCCATCCATGCCCATGCCTTGTTTCTGGACGCCTTGACCGGGGAAGATGTAGGCGGTCTTCGGTGGGGCGACGGTCACGCGGCTGCGGGCGACGACGCTTCCAGCCGAGGACGCGACGGCCTCGAGGACGCGGTGGCCGCCGGTCACGCCGATCCGAGACACGCTCAGCGACAGGGGCGCGCCGTGGTCGAGCGGCGACATGAACTCGGCCGACACCTGCCGGAGCGCGGACTCGGGCACCCCAGCGGCCTCGGCGGCGAACTGGTGCAGCCGCGTCGCCGTCCACATGCCATGCACGATGGGGGCGTGGACGTTGGCCAGGTGCGCCATGAGCGGGCTGTGGTGCAGCGGGTTCCAGTCCCAGCCGGCCGCCGCGAACGGGCGCGAGTCAAGCGGGGCCGTCTCGTCGCGCCTCGCGAGCGGCTTGACCGGCGTCTCCCGGAGGCCCGCATCGCGCGTCGTCGCGAGGACCGCGAGGGTCGCGCGGAGCGGGTCCTCCTTGGCCTTGGCGGACGTCAGGGGCAGCGCGAGGGTGCCCGCAGGCTGACCGTCGATGGTGACCGTGCCGTCGGCGCGCGACCACAGCAGGCCGCCGCGCTCGCGGAAGGTCTCCACCTCGGCCGCCAGCGTCACGACCTGGCCCTCGGCGAAGGCGCCGTCCGTGAGGCGCAGCCACGTCAGCTCGGACAGCAGCCCGGCCGTCGCGGCGTCGAGCGTGTTCGTCCCAGAGACGGTGTCGCGGCTCAGCGCGGACAGTTCGACCGGGGTCGAGGCGCCCGGCAGCGTCCGGCGTACCGGCGGGTGCGAGCCGCGGATGATCAGCTGCGAGTCGAGCGTCGTCTTCAGCTGGCCGCCCTGGGAGATCTCGGCCCGGAACTGGACCTGGCGGCCAATCTCGAGGTCCTCGAGCGCCACCGCGCGCACCGCCGCCTCGACTGGCTGGCCGGGGCTGAGGCGGTCGTGGGTCTCGGCGCGGACCCCGTGCTGGGCGTGGAGCAGCGTCAGCCAGCCGCCGCGCAGCTCGTCGCAGGCCATCGCCCGGAAGACGCCGCGCCACGCGAGCGGGAACGCGAGATCGAGGCTCGCGTCACCCGAGGCCTCACCGCGGCCAAGGATGGCCCACGCGGCCGCGTTCGGGGCGGGCAGGGTGACCGTGTCGCGGGCCGCCTCGAAGAGCGGGACGGCCGTCGCGGACGCGTCGACGAGCATCCGCTGGTAGAGGTCCTGGACGGCCTCGCGCCACGCGTGCGCGTCGACCTGAACGGCCTCGCCGCCGCAGGCCCAGGTGACATGATTGAGCGCAATTGAAAGCGTGGGCGCGCCCGGCGAGCGAAGCAGCCGCAGCGTCAGGGTCGCCGTGTCAGGGGCTGTCAGCGTGACCTCGAAGGCCTCGCCGTCCTCGAGCGCCGCGTGCAGGCGGACCAGAAGACCGTCGGCGTTCGCCTCGCAGGTGACCGTCGCGGCGCCCGCGTCCCGGCAGAGGCGCGACGTGAACGGCGTCACGTGGCCCGTGCCGACGACCCACGGCAGGTCCGCCACAGAGGCGGCTACGGGGCCCCGGAAGGTCGCGGTCAGCTCGGCGAGGGTCGCGGCCGAGAGGCGCTCGACCCGGAAGCGCGTCGTGCCAGCGGTCGCCTCACCGCACGTCACGCCTTCCGGCAGGCCCGCCGCGACGGGGCGCAGGTGGCGGGCTGGCGTCGGGGCGGCCCCGAGCGCCTTCAGACCGTCGACCATCCCGGTCGCGAAGCGCCCCAGCAGGTCGGCGACCGGCTCGTCTGCCGTCGTGATGCCGACGACCGCCTCGGGCCCGGGGATGATAAGCACCGCGTCGGCGGGGAAGCGCGCGTCCTGAGCCTGCCAGAGCGCGTCCGACTTGTACCAGCGGCGCACGTCGCCGTCGATGACCGGCACGAACGGGACTGGCTTGCCAGGCGTCGTGCAGATCGCGATGAAGTGCTCGACGTCGGCTGGATGGAGGGTCGCCGCCTCGAGCTGCGGGCGGGCCGCGACCAGCCTCGCGAGCGCGGCCTGCGGGTCGTCGAGGTCGTCGGGCCCCTGCACGACGAGCGGCTGGCCGAGGTCTTCCGGGCGGGCGACGCTCGCCTCCGCCCGCTGGAACCAGCTGACGGCGCGCGTCCGCCACGTCACGTCGATCCACGCGCCGTCCTCGTAGCGGCCGTGCGTCCCGACGGCCATCAACGCCAGGACGCGGCGCAGGACGTCGGCCCACGTCATGCGCTCGAGATCTCCGAAGTATGGTTTATAGGTCTTGTTGAGCGCGTCGAGGATCTCGCCCCGTCGCTCGGCCACCGCCGCAGCGTCGCCCGCGAGCTGGTCGAGCAGCCGCCCGACGCGGGCCGCCGCGTTGTCGAGGTAGTGAATGTCGGCGTTCAGCTGGCTCTTGCCCGACGTGACGCCGCCCTTGGCCTCACCGGCGTGGACCCACTCCAGCGAGCCCTGCGCCGAGACGAGGGCCCGCTTGACATCGGCGGTCGCCGTCGCCTCCTTGCAGGCCATCGCGAGCGTCCCGATGAAGACCGCGTCGACCGGCATGTCGGCGACCCCGTGGCGTCGCGACCAGCGGCCCGAGAGCAGCTCCACCGCGCGCTCGGGGTGGGCGATGCCGCCGCCCGCGCAGACGACGAGGTTCGGCTCGGCGCGCATCCTGGCGTACCCGTCGAGCAACAGCTCTTCGAGGTCTTCCCAGCTGTGGTGGCCGCCGGCCTTCCCGCCCTCGACGTGGACGTGCAGCATCACCTCGGGGCAGGCTTTCGCGATCTTGATGACCTGATCGATCTGCTGTGCGGTGCCGGGCTTGAAGGCGATCCAGCGCAGGCCGGCCGCGAGCCACTGCGTGACCAGCCCGCGGGCCTCGTCGACAGGCGGGATGCCGGCCGTGACCGTGATGCCGACGAGCGGCAGGCCCTTCGCGCGAAGCTTGAGCATCAAGCCCTTGCGGACCTGCATGTCCCAAAGCCATGGGTCGAGGTAGAGCGAGTTGAGCACCACGCCGCGCCCGGGCTCGATCAGCTCGCCGAGCTCTTCCATCCGCAGCTGGAAGATGCGCGCCGAGGGCTGACCGCCGCCCGCGAGCTCGCTCCAGTAGCCGGCGTTGGCGGCCGCCGCGACGATCGGCGCGTCCGCGGTCGAGGGCGTCATGCCCGGCAGAAAGATGGGCGGGGATTGCGTCAGGCGCGTATAGCGGTTGGCGATCGCGACCTCGCCCGAGGGCAGCGTCACGAGCGACGGCTTGAATGACGACCAGTCGGCAGGCGCCGGGCCGGGGCCCGCCGAGTCGAGCAGCTGGCGGCGCCCCTCGGCGGTGTCGAGCATCACCACGCGCCCCCCGGTGCCGCGGAGCGCGTTGGCGGTCAGCTTGCCGACGCCGTCTCCGGGGCCAAGGTCGAGGACGACGTCCGCCAGCTCACCGAGGCGCCAGGCGGTGTCGCGCCACTTCACCGGGCGGACGAACTCGTCCTGCATGGTCTCGTCAAGTTTGGACGCAACTGGATACTCGGCCGCGCTCGTCGGCGACAGCACCGGGATGGTCGTCGTCGCGGGCAGCGTGAAGCCCATCTCGGCGAGCGCCTTGCGCATCTCGGCGAGGCCCTCGGCCATCGCGGGCCCGTGGAACGGCGCCCCGACGTCGAGCCACTCCCACGTGTAGGTCAGCGGACGCCCGCCGAGCTTGCCGTCCTTGCGCGCGGCCGCCTGCCGCTGCGCCTCGGCCTCAAGGGTCGCGGCGATGCGAGTCAGGACCGCTGGCGGCGCGCTGATGACGTGGCGTGTCCGCGTGTTCCAGAGCGAGATGACGGGCCGCTCGGCCGGAGGGAGCGCCTTGCCGAGGCGGGCGAGCATCGGCTCGAGCTGCGCCGCGGTCGGTCCGCTGACGGCCGCCATCGCGGTCGCCTCGCCCTGGCGGCGCCCGACGACTCCGGCCGAGTTAGCCATCGTCAGCCCCTGCCAGGTCAGCACCTTGACGAAGGCGACGACCCGGTCATCCGCGATGGCGCCATCCTTCGACTCGGCGACGAGGTGGGCGGCCATGACGCCCTGCGAGTGCCCGGTCGCCGCGACGATGGCGCCCGCTTCACAGGCCTCGCGCAGCCCGTCCTCCCACAGCGATTGCCAGATGGCGGCCTGGGTCAGCAGGATGCCAGGCTCGGAGACGACCGGTGACGCGAGGGCCGCAGCGGGCGGGCGGGAGGCCGGGTCGCGGACCCAGCGGGCCAGCTCGAACCCATGC
>SYAK01000006.1 GCA_005788935.1 Pseudomonadota bacterium | reverse complement strand
GACCAGTTCATGATGTCGTATCTCGGCGAGCGCGGCCCGTGCATGTACTTCGAGGGCTTTATCGGCGCAGTCCGGCGCGAGAACGCCTTCAGCGCCTGGAGCCCGCTGTCGGCCGAGGGCAAGGAGAAGGTCCGTCTGCGGACCTGGATGGCGATCATGGCCTATCACGCGCGCCGCGGAAATCGGGACCCGGTCGAGCACATGGTGGCACGACTCCTCGACTCGAAGCTGCCGCAGGCGGGCAAGGTTCAGCTCTACACGGACTTCATCATGAAGCTGACGAACCTTCCGCCTGTCGAGGAGGCCTGAGATGCCGCCGATCCCGGTCACCCGCCCGGTGCTGCCGCCGCTTTCGGAGTTCACCGCCCTGCTCGAGGGCATCTGGGAGCGCCGGCACCTGACCAACATCGGGCCGCTCCACCAGGAGCTCGAGCGGGCCCTCGAGGCCCACCTCCGCGTCCCCCACGTCTCCCTCTACGCCAACGGCACCGTGGCGCTGATGGCGGCCCTGCAGACCCTCGGGCTGTGCGGCGAGGTCATCACGACCCCGTTCACCTTCGTCGCCACCGTTCAGGCGATTCGCCTCTCGGGCCTGACCCCGGTGTTCGTCGACGTGGAGCCCGAGACGCTCAACCTCGACCCGAACCTGCTCGAAGCCGCCATCGGACCGAACACCGTCGCAATCATGCCCGTCCACTGCTACGGCCACCCGTGCGACACGGAGGCCATCGCGGCGATCGCCGAGCGTCACGGGTTGCGCGTCCTCTATGACGCCGCCCACGCCTTCGGGGTCGAGGTCGGGGGCGAGAGCCTGCTGCGCGCTGGTGACATGTCGGCGTTGAGCTTCCACGCGACGAAGGTCTTCAGCACCGTCGAAGGGGGCGCGGTGGTCTGCGCGACCGAGGACCAGAAGCGGCGCCTCGACAGCTATCGGAACTTCGGCCTTGTCTCGGAGACCGAGATCCCGACCGTCGGCCAGAACGGCAAGATGAGCGAGCTGCACGCCGCGTTTGGGCTGTGCCACCTGAAGATGGTCGACGCGCTCATCGAGGCCCGCGAGACGGTCGCTCGGCAGTATCTCGAGGGGCTCGCGGATGTGCCAGGCCTTCGCTGCGTTACCTCAGGCCTGCCATCCCGTCATAATCACGCCTATTTTCCGGTCCTCCTCGACAGCCGCTACCCTCTGAGCCGCGACGCCCTGCAGGCCCGGCTGCGCGGAATCGACGTGCTTGCACGTCGCTATTTCTACCCCGCTGCCCATGACTTCGAGGCCTTCGCCAGGGTCCGCCAGGCGACGCCGCTGCCTGTCGCGACCACGGCCTCGCACAACATTCTCTGCCTGCCCATCTACCCCGACCTCGACCCCTCGGACATCGCGCGCATCATCGCGATGATCCGTTCTCCGAGCTGAGCGCGTCCCCCACCCCCTCCCGAGAAGACCACATGTTCGAGTCACTCCCCACCACGTTGGCCCAGTTCTACGAGCAGGTCCTGACGCAGTCCCTGGCCAGCATCAAGCTCAACCGACACGCGGACAACTTCGACTTCATCCGCTTCGCCGAGAACGGCGATGCGGCCGCGCGGACGTTCGACACCAAGCGACACGCCTTCTTCCTCGACTGGTTCTTCCGGAACCGCCAGTTCCTGTTCGGAGCCTACGGCAACCTCGAGGATGAGACCTCACGTCGGCTTTACCTGTATCTTGTTGCCTTTCGCCTCGGGGGGCACCTCAGCGTCAGGCTGCCGGTCAACTTCGGGACCCCGGTCGAGCGCGAGGCCTACCTGAAGCTCCAGGCAGGGTCCCCGAGCGAGCTGAAGACGTCAGGCCGGTTCGGCGGCCTGTCGCACTTCGACTTCGTCCACGACGGTCGCCACTATGTGGTTGATTGTCGGAACCTCGAGGCGAACCTCCTCCGCCGCCAGTACTTCTTCAAGCGGGACGGGGTCGTTGTGGCGCCGCGCGAGGGAGACCACATCATCGACGGAGGCGCGTGCCTCGGCGACACGGCGGCAGTCTTCTCGGAGTTCGCGGGAGCGACCGGCCGGGTCTACTCGTTCGACCCCGTCGAGGACCACCTCGAGGTGCTGCGCTTCAACGCCCTCCAGTTCGCGACGAAGAACGTCACCGTCTTTCCGTGTGGCCTCGCCGACACGGAGGTGGATGCGCCCCCGATGCGCCTCGAGCGCTACGACGCCGGCTTCCAGTCCGGGGCCCACACGGTGCCGCTCCGCAGCATCGATGACCTCGTCGCGAGAGGCGAGGTCGAACGGGTCGACTTCATTAAGCTCGACGTCGAGGGCGCAGAGATGAGCGTCCTGCGAGGGGCCTCGACGTCGATCGCACGTTTTCGGCCGCGCCTCGCCATCTCCCTGTATCACAAGCCGGATGACCTGTTCGAAATCATCCTCTTCATCCGTTCCAAGTTCCCGGAATACCGCATGTATCTGGATCACTACACGATCCATGCGGAGGAGACCGTGCTGTACTGTGTCTGAGACACGCCGTGGTCGCTCGCGCGGTCCGTAACCCTTGGCGATGTCAGGAGATATGGCGCCTCTGGATGACTGCACGTCCGATGAGGGTGAGCCGTCGCATGAGACACGGCTTGCAGGGGGGCCTCCCGGCGGTTCGTCAATCTGGGTTGTGAACCGCGGGGTCAGTAGAGCGCCACGGCAATGGCGGCGCGGGGAGGGCCGCCCTCCGCGAAGGCGCGGAGCGGGGCGATAAGGGCGAGCTCGGCCGAAAGCGGCAGGCGGGTGATGAGAGTGGCCGCGACGGCCCTGAAGGCGACCACGTGCGGCGTGCCAGCCGCGACAGCCCGCGCGCACAGCGTCACGCCGAGCTGGAGGAAGGCCGGATGCGTCGGGGCGAGCGGCAGCGACTCGGGCGCCCAGTGACAGGCGAGCCAAGCGAGGAGCGGCGAGGCCTGACCATCAGCGAGCCACGCGTCAGCCGCTTCGGCGGCGAGCCCCGCATCAGGGCCCGCAGCAGCCTCGCCACCGGGCTCTGGACGCTCGGCGGCGAGGAGCAGCTCGGCGAGCTCGGCGGGCTGGGGCCACTGGCGGAGGTCTGGGGCGGTCGCCGCGGCGGCCTCGACCTCGTCGGGGGTGGGAGGCGGCAAGAGGCCGGCAGCACGGCGGGTCAGGCGGAGGAAACGCTCGGTCCGCTGCCGGTCGGCGGGGAAGGCGATGTCCTCGAGCGCCGCGTCGGCCGCCTCGAGGTGGGCCCGCGCTTCCGGGGCTTCGCCTGCGGCGAGGGCCACCCGCGCCAACTCGAGCAGGTTTCTGGCCCGCTGCCCAGGCCCGCCGAGCGCGAGCGCGCGCTGCCGGAGGTCACGTGCCCGCCCGAGATCGCCGAGGCCCCGGGCGGCCCGGTCCATCGTGCCAAGGCACGACATCTGTTGCTGATACCACGTATCGTCACGAAACCGAGGCGGGGTCGCGGCGAGCTCGGCCTCGACCGCCTCGAGGTGCTGCATCGCGAGGGCGGGCCTCAGGCCGTCGAGCGCCACGACCGCGAGGAAGATGCGGGCCGCGCCGAGCATCGGCAGGTGCCGCGTCTCCCCGCGGGCCCCGAGGGCCTCACCGAGGGTGATGGCCTCGTCGAGCAGCGCCCTCCCCGCCTCGAGGTCGCCCTGATGCAGCTGCTGAACGCCAAGATAGAGACGCGCCGCGAGCTGGTCCGCGTCGTCGGCCGCCGCCCCGCGGGCGAGACGCGCGAGGCGCGCCGCCTCCCCGTGGGCGCGCGTGCGCCCGGCCGGCGCGGCCCGCCCGAGCAGGGCGTGCGCCGACGACCCG
>SYAK01000356.1 GCA_005788935.1 Pseudomonadota bacterium | reverse complement strand
CGTCCATGATGACGCCGCCCTTCAGCATTTCGGCGAGGCCGATCTTGACCTTGAACGTGGACTTCTCGTGGTTTTCCATGGTCCTGACTCCAAGCTGGCTTGCACTGACAGGCCCCGGAGGCTCCGGGGCAGGAGGGTGTCGGGCGGGCTAGACCCCGATGCGGGCGCCGCCCGTGCGGCTGGCGAGGCGGCCGCGAAGGACGCGCCCGATGATGCGCGCGGCGGCCGCGAGGCGGTCCTCGGGCTCGACGCAGAAGGCGAGACGCAGGGCCTGTCCGCGGGCTCCCGAGGAGGGACCGAGGGCGGACGGCTGGACGAGGACGCCCTCGCGGGCAAGCTCCGTCGCGAGTTCGGCTGCGTCGAGCCCGCTTGGCAGCCGAAGCCAGAGCGCGAGTCCAGCCTCGGGGGTCGGCACCTCGCAGGCGTCTGGCAACTGGGCGACAAGCGCCGCCACGAGCGCGTCTCGGCGGGCCTGCAGCGTCGTCCGAAGGTGCCTCAGGTGGGGCGCGAACAGGCCGCGCGCGAGGTAGTCGGCGAGTGCGAGCTGCAGCAGCGGCGAGGTCCCGAGGTCCATCGCGTGCTTGAGGGCCAGCAGTGGCGCCAGGAGCCCTGGCGGCACCACGAGGTATCCGACACGGAGCCCTGGCAGCAGGCGCTTCGAGAAGGTCCCGAGGTGGATGACCGCCGGGTCGAGGGCCCGCAGCGGCGGCAGCTCCCCACCGTCGAGCGCGAGGTCCGTCCCGTAGCCGTCCTCGATGACCGGCACCCCGGCGCCCCGAGCCCACGCGAGGATGGCCTCCCTGCGGTGCGGGCGGATGCGCGACCCGAGCGGGGCCCGCGCGTCGGGGACGAGGTAGACCGCCTTCAATCGACCTCCGCGCGCCGCGACATCGTCTGCGATCGCTGCGAGGTCCGAGGGGTGCGGGCCATCCGCGTCGCCGCCGACCGTCCGGACGTCGGCGCCCGCCGCCGCAAAGATCGAGAGGGCGCCGGGATAGGTGGCGTCCTCGGTCACCACGACGTCACCCGGGTTCACGAGCGTCCGCGTCAAGAGGTCGAGTCCCTGCTGGCTGCCCGTGGTCACGACGAGCGTGTCCGGGTCGGCCGAGATCCCGAGACGGACCAGATCGTTCGCCAGCCCGCGGCGTAGCTCGAACACGCCCTGACTCGGGGCGTAGCCGAGTGCCGATGGCCCATGGGCCGCGAGGACGTCCGCAAGCGACGCTGCGAAGTCGCGATGCGGCAAGAGCGACGGGCCTGGCTGAAGGCTCGCGAGGTCGAAGGCGCCCGCCTCGGCCGCGAGCGGCCCGTGGTCCCCCGATGCGAGGCCAAGGCCCGAGAGCGGCTCGCGTGTCGCCGCGCGCGAAAGCAGATCGTTCCAGTCGGGGGCGCCACGCCCGACTCGCGTGAGCTGCGGGCCCGGGCGTGCGACGGTCGGAGCGGCCCGGACGAAGCTGCCGCGCCCCGCCGTCGCATCGATCCATCCGTTCGACTCGAGGTGTGCGAACGCGCGCACCAGCGTGTTGCGGTGCACACCGACCGCACCCGCGAGCGCTCGGGTTGGCGGCAGGCGGGTGCCAGCGGGCAGGCGCCCGGCTCGGACCAGTCCGGCGATACCGTCCCCGATCCGCTGGTAAAGGGGGCCGCTCGCCCCCAGCGATCCGTCTTCAGCGACGGCTACCGCCTCTGCGAGCAGGGCGACGAGAGACGATCCGTCCTCGGGAGCGCGCTCGGTCTGGCCTGGGGTCAGGAACTCCACGACCCACGAATGGCACCCATGGCACCTCAATGTCAACCCGGATCCACGAACGTGGCACGTGCCAATGGCCATTTCGTCGCGCGTCCTTCCGGAATTACGTGTACCAACTCAGACCGCTGTGGGCCAATCGACGGGTCCGGCGCGGTTGGGATTTGTGCGACGGCGAGCGTGCTGCGATGTTGCCTTCGCCCGCCGTGTCGTTACTCGAGATAAGGAGAATCATGTTCTGTTCGCGGTCCCGCCGGGACCCGCGGTCCAACTCCGGGCGCGACCCCTTCCGGGAAAAAGCTGCATGACGCGGTACCCTGCCAAGCTCTTGAAGGTTGTTGCGATCGGCACGCTGATGTCGACGGGCTGCGTCGGCGACGGCTCCGAGCCCGGCTTCGAGGATGATTTGAACGCAGCGGGGGAGGCTCCCGACCTCCGCGGCGTCCGACTCCTCGGAGCGGCGTTGAGCGGCGAGCCGAAGACGGGCCAACGTCCTCTGGCCGCGAGCGATGTTCAGTTCCGGGCGACCGGAGACGTGGCCGAGATCGGCGTCCTGACGATCAGCCTCCGCGAGTGCGCGCCGGGGACGGTCGATTGTCCCTGTGGCGCGGCGGACAGCTGCGGCGCGGAGCTCGTGTGCAGCGCCACGGTCTGCCGGGCTCCCTGTGGCGAGGGCGGGACCTGCGACGCGGGTCAGACCTGCGACGGTGGCGCCTGCCGCCCCACGACTGACGGTCCGGCGGCCGTCGGCGGGATGGCGGCGGCTGCAGGCAAGCGCGTCGTGCTTGGCATTGACACGCACCTCGCCCAGAAGCGCCTCCTCGTCAACGGGCGTCCGGTTCCTTGCGAGACAAGCCCGGGAGTCCCGTGTGTCGACGCCGCTGGCGTATCGCGTCCTTTCGTGTATCTCGCCCGCTTCCAGCCGAGCCTGAAGCGCATCGACCTTCAGGTGGGCGTGGGCGCGTCCGTCGTCACGGATGCGTCTCTCGTGCTTGACTATCGCCTCGGGACCTTCCTGCCTGGCGTGTCACCCACCCCTGGCCTCGACGTCACGGTCTCGGCTGGCAGCACGTGGGAGCTCGGCGTCGTTGGCAGCGCCCGCGCCGACGCGCTCTCACTCGGCGCGACCGGTTTCGCCTTCAACCGGGACGCGACGCCCGAGATCCGCTGGGACATCGGCAGTCCTCCGTCTGGCGCAGTCATCTACGCGGGTGCAGGCAATGATACGGTGTCGGCGATGGGCAACCTGTCGCCACGCGCCCTGTTCGGCAACGGGGGGATTCCCGTCCGCGGTCGAGATCGCCGGTGGGACGGGGAACGACCGGATTACGGGCGGCCTCGGCAATGACACGCTGATCGGCGACCTCGGCAACGACACCTTCTTCGTCGAGGACGTCGCAGCCGATGGCGTCGACCGCTATGACGGTGGTGGCGACCCGCTCGACACCATCGACTTCACCCGTGTCACGTCTTTGCGCATCGCGCTCTCGTTCGGAGACGCCTGGCTGCCCTTCGAGCGCGATGGCCTCACGCACGCGCTGCGTTGCAAGCGCGCCTCGCTCAACGATGACCCGGTCAAGGTCGTCTGGCAGGCACTGCTCCCCGCCGACGACCCAAGCTTCAGCGCCGTCGAGGCGACCTGCGCGACCAAGGCCGAGGCGTCCTGCGTGGCGTCCTGCACCTGGTACAACGGCACGTGCCAGAGCGCTGACCGGGGCGTCCGCATGGGGGACGGAAGGATCCTCGACGCGGCGTGCGACCCGCGGACCACGGCCTGCGCGACCGAGGGGGACGTCGTGCTCGGCACCGTTCGTCGCGCGATCCTTGGCGCGCAGGGCGACTTCGCGATTGGCGATTGCGGGACGCGAACCGTCTTCGGCCGGGCTGGCGACGATCTCCTCTTCGCTGGCGGCGGCGGCGGCGGTCTCTACGGTGACGCCGGAAACGACCTTCTGCATGGGGGCTTTGCCGCGAACGGGGCGGACTACCTCGCGGGCGGTGCGGGGCGTGACACGGTGGACTACGGCGACCGGCCGGAGCCGATCCGCTACGTCCCCCTCCGGGGGCGGCTCGGTGTCGCGGGTCTCTGTGGGGCGCTGTCGAACCCGCTCGCCGCCGGCACCCTCGGGATCGAAGGGGATGCGCCGGCCGCCGATCTCGAGGTCATCATCGGGACGGCCGGCGACGACTACATCGTCGGAACGAAGGGGGCCAACGCCATCTTCTCGGGACCTGGCAACGACGTGGTCCTCGGCGAGGCCGGCAATGACCTCCTGTACGGCGAGGATGGCAACGACACGCTGAGCGGCGGTGTTGGCAACGACACGCTCTTCGGCGGGCTCGGCGATGACGCACTGCGTGGCGACGCAGGCCTCGACATCCACCACGGTGACCGCGGTTGCTACACGCCCGGAAGTCCGCGCGCGACCTGCCCGACTGCGAGCTGTGCCGCGGGCGGCGGCTGCACCTTCGATCGCTTCTGCCCAACCGGCACTGGATGCGACGACCTGCACTTCGGCGGCTTTGGGCGAGACACCTTCATGGCTGCCTTCGATGTGGGCGCCGACGACATGTTCTGCGGCGATGACAAGCGCGACACCGTGACGCGTCGTGTCCAGGACGTTGTCGACTACGGTCTGCGGAGCGCGGCCATCCGCACGCCCAGCAAGGACATCCACCCCGACGACGGGCAGGCCGGTCTCGTGGACCTCGATGCGACGGGGGTGAAGACCGACCGCATCGACCAGGACTGTGAAGCCGTCACGAGCCCCGTGTCCGTGCCCGCGGCGGCGGCCGACTGGTCAACACGCGCGACCGTGGCGCCTGAAGCGCCCGCGAACGGGCATCCGGTTGGTCAACCGGTGACCCTCACCTTCCCAGGCCTCAACCGCACCGATCTGCACGTGTCGTACACCGCGTGCCACGGTGAATTCCCGGAGTCCGGCCCGTGCACGACCCCGTGTGCAGGCTCGATCTGCCGCGCGCGCTTCCTCGCTCCCGCCCTTGCGCCAGACGGCACGCTCAGCCTGCGCTTCGTGCCGGGCTACGCGCAGACCGCGGACGCGTTCACGACGTATCGCATCACGGCCGCGCTCGGCGGGACGACGCGGACCCTCGACGTCAAGGTGACGCGCGTCCCCTGCTACCTCGGCTGCGACGGAGAGACCTGGTGCAGCGCGACCGGCCTGAACGCCGGCTTCTGCATCGTCGCGAGCTGTTTCGACTGGATCGAAAACGGCGACGAGGACGGCGTCGATTGCGGGGGCGATTGCGAGCAGATCTGCGCCGAGCCCTCGTGCCTCGACGGGATCCGGAATGGCCTCGAGACGGACGTCGACTGCGGCGGCCCCACCTGTGCGGCGTGCGACGGCGGCGGGCTCTGCCTCGTGAACACGGACTGTCGTACGCCCAGCGAGGGCTGCGTCGGGGGCATCTGCGACAGCGGCGAGGGGTGTCGCACGGCGGCGGCCTCGGGGGCCTGCCCGCCAGGCGAATGCGGCAGCGACTATGCGTACTTCGGAGGGTTTTGCCTGTCCGAGCCACCGCCCAACTCCGTCTGGACGATCGACGGATATGTCTGCGAGCCCAGTTCGTTCCAGGATGGGACTGGCTGTACCGCATGCCCCGGCGCCAATTGTGTGCAGTGCGTTGCCCCCGGTGCCTGCACCCAGTGCGCTGACGGCTACGCGCTGACGGCCTCGGGGGCCTGCGTACAGGCGCCCGAGTCGTGTCCTGCGAACAGCGTCCTCGCAGGGGGCGCGTGCGTCTGCAACGAAGGATTCTACGGGAACCCGTTCACAGGGGCGTGCGTCAGCGCATGCCCGTCCACCCCGGCGCTCACGCGGCCAGCCGAGGAGGCGCGCGAGTGCCGCTGCGCTGGCGCCACCTGGTTCAACCCGGTGACCCGGACCTGCGTGGCGTGTCCGCTCGGATGCACGTCCTGTGTCATCGATCCAGCGGGCGAAGGTGTCGTGTGCACGTCCTGCGCCGAGCCCGACTCCCTGACCGCGACTCCCGGGTACACGTTGTTTGCCGGGATGTGCGTGCAGACCTGTCCAACAGGAACCCGGCGGGTCGGTGACGGTTGCGAGTGCGTCCCGGGACGCCTCCCGTCGGGTGGAATGTGCGCCCAGTGCCCGGCCGGTTGCGCGACCTGCACGAGCTCGACCGCGTGCACCGCCTGCGCCGCGGGGTACGCCTTTCTCGACGGGTCATGCACGGCCATCGGCAGCCCGGGAGTCTCCTGCGTCGCGGGGGCCTGCGCTTCGGGCTCTTTCTGTTCGGCCGGGCGCTGCTACGCCCTCCCAGTCGGGACCACGACCACGTCTTGCGGAGCCTGCCCTGAGGGTCAGACCTGTAGCGGCGGGACCTGCTACCTCGCAGGGCCCGACGGCCAGCCTGTGCAGCCAGCCCTCACCTGTGACGCAGAGTCCTACTTTGATGTCAGCCACAGGAGCTGTGCGGCCTGCAGTGCCAACTGTGACACCTGCGAGGGATCTTCAACGGCCTGCACATCCTGCGTCGCACCGCTCGTGCTCGACGGCGGGACCTGTGGGACCAATTGCCCCGGAGAGTCGGCGCCAGACGGTGCGGGGGGCTGTTCGTGCGGTCAAATGAAGTACCTCAGCGAGTCAACCGGCAGCTGCGTCGAATGCGCCGAGGGGTGCCTCACGTGCTCTGGAGCGTTTACGTGCACCGACCCGTGCATCACCCCCGACGCGAGCGGCTGCACCGGCTGCGTCGCGGTGACCGCGCTCGCCAACGGCGGTGCCTTCCCGGACGCGACGACGAGTCGGGTCCGCTTTGCGACGCGCGGCGTCACCTACGAGGACGCCATCCCGAGCCTGCCTGTCCTGTCAGGGATGGCCTTCACGGGCTGGTGGCGCGGGGATGGCTCGCGTCTCGCTCCGGGCGAGCAGGTGCCGAGCTGCGTCGAGTCGCCGGCCGCCTCGACAACCGTCACTGCGGGTTGGTTGCCAGCCAGCAGGCGTTGGCTCGTCCCCGCGGGCGGGCTGCGCGGCTACACCTGTCCTGCGCTCGAGGTCGCATCGGCCGCCACCAGCTGGCCGGCCTCCTTCTGCACGGCCATCGAGCAGCTCGACGGCTTCGAGGGCTGGTGGACCTCGCCCTTCGCGTCCGGGGTCGAGGTCGCGCCCGGCTCGACGATTCCGGGCGACGCGGCCTTCCCGGTCCCGATCTATGCCCGCTTCACGCGGATTCCGACCGTCTGGCCGCCTCAGGCGACCGTCGCCAACACGTCCGACGCGCGCCTCGAGATCTTCGCGCAAGGCGACACGGTCAACGCCGGCCAGCCTTGGTGCGCGACGCTCGTCTCGGGGCCTGGGAGCGTCACGGCGACGAGCAGTGGCGTCCGCTACACGCCGTCGGGGGTGGCGGGCGACCTCGGCGCTACGGCCGTGATTCAGATTCGCGCGAACGACCTCGCCGGTACCTGTCCGACGGCGAATGCGCCTGCGCAGGCGACGGTGACGCTGCTGGCAGCCGCTGTCGACCTCGACCTCGCGACCGCGACGACCGAGCGGGAGGCCTCCGTGTCCGTGCCTGTCGGCCGCACCATCGACCTGACCGCCCTGCCAGGCGCGGCAGGGGCCGCTGCGGAGACTGTCTGGCTCCTGCCGGATGGCGACGCGGACGGCGTCGTCACCGGGGCCGCGCCGAACTTCGATTACACGGCTCCGGGTGGCTTCGTCGGGCCCGAGGCGCATGACGTCCTCGCGTTCCGGACCACCGCAGGGGTCATCCGCTACGCCTGGGTGCGCGTGGCCGATCCTTGCCCCGGTTCCGACTTCGCATCGGACGGCGGTGGCTGTGTCGGGGCGTGTGCCGACAAGACCCTCGGCAGCGCCTGCGTGGCCACTTGCCCGGCCAACGCGTGGGCCGACGGCGCGAGCTGCCTCGCGTGTGGCGATGGTTGTGCGACCTGCACGGGGGCGACGACCTGCACCGCCTGCAGACCTGGGCGCAGCGGCCTCAACTGCAGCGGCTACGCCACGGTCGCGGTGAGCTACGCCCAGAACGGTGGCGCGGGCTGCGGGACCGCCTTCGCGCCCGGCTTCGCAGGACCGTACGGGACCCTCTGCGCCCCGACGCGGGCGGGCCACGCCTTCGACGGTTGGTACACGAGCAGCGACTTCACCGACGCGCGCGTCCTCGCGACGACGGTCGTCTCGAATCCCTCCGCCCACAGCCTCATCGCGCGCTGGACCACGTGCACCGTGCCAGCGTCCTGCACGACGCAGACGTGCTGCACACAGTGTGGCGGCAGTACCTGGACGTGGGCGGGCGGGGCCTGCAGTGACAGCGTGCGGCCAGGTGTCACTGGACGCAGTCCGGTCATCAGCGCGACGAACGTCATGCGGGCGTCAGACGTGACGGTGACCTTCGGCGAGGCGATGGACCCCGCCTCCATCACCGGAAACATCACGATGACGCTGCTGCCCGGTGGCACGCCGAACGCTGCCGTGCTGACCTGGGACGCCGCCGCGCGGACCGCGACGCTCGACCCGGACAGTGACCTGACGTACGACACGGATTACCGGGTGACGGTCAAGGCGGCCGTCAGTGACATCGCCGGCAACACCATGACCGCCGACGTGACCTGGGATTTCCGCACGCTCTCGGCTCCGGTCCCACCCACGCTGTGGCCGACGTCCGCGATGGTCGTGAACCGGGACGCGGCCCGCCTCCCGATCGCCGTCCGCGGCGGCACCGTCCTCGACCCGGCCGTGCCCTGGTGCGCCGCAGTCGTGAACGGGGGCGCAGGTACCGCATCCGTTCAGGCGGGTGTCCTTGACCGAGTCTACTATCACCCCCCTCTCGACCCCGCTCGCGACGGCGACGTCGTGACGGTCAAGGTCTGGGCCAAGCCCGCAGACGCGGCATGCGCTGCGCCCTCCGACGAGGCTGCGAGCGCGACCCTGACGCTCCACGCGCCACCCGTCGTCCCGGACTTCAGCCCGGCCACCACCAGCGACCATGAGCTGGCGGGGTTCGTTCCCGTCGGAAGCTTCGCCGCGATCCGCCTCACCGGGACGCCCTCCGGGATTCCGGTCGTCGAGGCTGACGGCAGCGCCGACGGGGCCGTCGTCGGGGATGCGCCGACGATGACCTACCTTGCGCCGAGTCAGCTCACAGGCGCCGAAGGCCACGACGTGGTCCGCTGGGTGGCCCTCGAGGGAGGCAACCCGGTCGAGTCCTTCGGTTACGTCAACATCTACGACCCATGCACCGCCGCGCCCGCGACCCCGCACTTCCGTCCATCGTCCGGGACCTGCAGCGCAGCCTGCCCGTCAGGCACCGTGCTCGACGGACAGGTCTGTCGCGAGCAGCTCGCCGTGACCTACGACCTCAACGGCGGAACGGGGTGCTCCGCGACCTTCACGGCCCGGTACGGCGCGATCCGTGGTGCGCTCCTCCCCGGTTTCCAGCTGTGCGTCCCGACAAGGGCCGGTAGCTGGTTCGATGGCTGGCGCGAGACCGAGACCGCCGACAACGGCACCGGTGTCCGCGTCGTCGAGAGCTCGGTCGTGACAGCGACCGCCAACCACGCCGTCCACGCCGCCTGGGTCACCTGCCCGTCCCCCGCGTCCTGCACGACCGGGACCTGCTGTGCCCAGTGCGGCGGCGGCAGCGGGTACAACTGGTCTGGCTCCGAATGCGGCCTGAACGCTCTCGCGACCTTCAACCCGCCCAACAGCACGCGCAGCAGCGTTCCGACCTCGGTCGAGGCCACGTTCTCGCAGGCGATGTCCGCGGCGACCATCACGACGGCCGCCAACTGGAGCCTCGTCTGCACCGGCGGCGGCAGCTACGCCGTCTCGGGTGTCACCTACGCGGGCGACCTGACGCGCAAGGCGACCGTGACCCTCGCCCAGACCACCGCGGCCCCCGACGGAGCGAGCTGCACACTGACGGCGACGACGGGCATCAAGGACGGTGCCAACCGCAGCATCGCCGCCGGCCAGACGGTCACCTGGGAGATTGATGCGGTGCGCCCGTCGGTCCTGACGCGCGCACCACAGGGCGCCGTCGCGAACGCCACGGGCGTCACGGTGACCTTCAGCGAGCCGATGAGCGGCCTGCTGCTCGAGGAGGTCGTCGCTGGGAAGCCCACCAACTTCCGCGTCGAGGACGCCGGGACCTCCATCGCTGGCACTGTGACCTACGACGTCCTCGCTGGGCCTGCGTGGCAGGCGACCTTCGTGCCCGCTACCCCGTTCGCGAGCGGCCGGGCATACACAGTCTACCTCAACAGCCAGGTCGTCGACCTGGCTGGCAACAGCCTGCTCAATCCGCCGGAGACCTGGAGCTTCATCATCCCGGGGCCCCAGGTCTCGGCCGTGGCTCCTGCCGCCAACGCCTCGGGGGTGGACCGCGCCTCCGACGTGACCGCGACCTTCGACGTCGCCATGGACGCCACCTCGCTGACGACCATGAGCTTCACCGTGTCCGCGGCCGGGACCCCCGTCAACGGCACGGTCAGCTGGAACCCGACCACGAAGACGGTGACCTTCAACCCGACAGCGGATCTTCCGCTTGCGACGCTCTGCACGGCGACCCTCTCGACGGCTGTCAAGGACGCGACCGGCGTCGCCCTCGCACAGCCCTTCACCTGGTCGTTCACGACCATCACCGCCCCGCCGCCCCAGGTCGCAGCGGTCTCACCCGTCCACGCGACCGTCGACGTCGTCCGCACCACCACGGTCTCGGCGACCTTTGACAGCGAGATGAGCGCCGCCTCGTTCACGGCCACGAGCTTCACCGTCAGGGACGCCGGCGGAAACGCTGTCGCCGGGGCTCGCGTCTGGGACAGTGGCCTCAAGCGTGTCACATTCACCCCCGACTCCACGCTCGCCGCGTCGACCGTCTACACCGCGACGTTGACCACGGCCGTCACCAACGCTTCGGGAGTCGCCCTCGTATCGTCCTACAGCAGCAGCTTCACGACCGCCGCTCCCGCCGCGCCGCCGACCGTGCAGAGCGTCTCCCCGACCGTGGGAGCCACCAACATCGCTCGCCCGACCTCTGTCTCGGCGACCTTCAGCGCCGTGATGGATCCGACGACCTTCGACGCAACGAGCTTCGTCGTGTCCGCGGGCGGCGTCGCGGTCGACGGGACCCGGACCTACAACGACGCGACGCGGACCGTCACCTTCGCCCCGACCGCTCTCTCCGCCTCGACGACCTACACCGCCCGCCTGACGACCTTCGTCGCGGACATGAATGGCACGCCACTCGCCGCAGACTACAGCTGGACCTTCACGACCGCCGCGCCGCCAGCCGGCCCCGAGATCGTGAGCGTCACGCCAGCCCAGGGGGTCGGTGACGTGTTGCGCACCACGACCGTGACCGCGAACTTCAGCACGGCCATGGCGGCAGACTCGTTCACGAACAACAGCTTCCGGGTCGAGGCGCCCGGTGGCGTCGAGGTCTACGGCACGCGTACCCTGGACAGCGTGAACAACCGCATCACGTTCACGCCGTCCGCAAGCCTCCTGGCCGCAACGACCTACACCGCCACGATGACCACGGGCGTCAAGAGCAGCGCCAACGTCGCCCTCGCCACGACCTTCAGCTGGACCTTCACGACGGCGGCCGCGCCTGTCATGGTCGGGGTCACACCATCGAGCGGCGGAACCAACGTCGCGACAGGGACCACGGTGACAGCGACGTTCAATGTGGACATGAATGCGTCAACCTTCACCGTCGACAGCTTCAAGGTGACCGCGGGATCGACCGCGGTCGCCGGGACGCGGTCCTATGACGCCGTCAATCGTCGTGTCACCTTCACCCCATCCGCGGCCCTCGCAGGCACCACGACGTACACGGCCGTCCTGACGAGCGCGGTCACGGGCGCCAACGGTGTCGCGCTCGACCAGAACACGTACTGGAGCTTCACGACCACCGGTGTGCCCCCGACCGTGACAGCCGTGACCCCGACGAGCAACGCGACGGGCGTCTCGACCGCGACGACCATCACCGCCACGTTCAGCGCAGACATGAGGCCGAGCAGCTTCACGGCCTCGAGCTTCACGATCACGGCAGGCGGGGTCGCGGTCGCTGGCGCGCGGACCTACGACGCGGCCACGCGCAAGGTGACCTTCACCCCTGCGGGAGGACTCACTGCCGCGACCAACTACACCGCGACGCTGACGACGGCCGTCACAAATGGTAACGTTCAAGGACTCGCCGCGAACTATGCGTGGAGCTTCACCACGTCCAACCAGGGCGCTTGCAGCATCTCCTACTGCAAGCGCTGCACGGGTGGCTCGGCGCAGACCAACTGCCAGAACGTGGGCTGTACCTGGGTCGCGAGCCAGGGCGGGAAATGTCGCGCGCCATGCCTCAAGCTGGACGGCTCCACCGAGGTCGACATCCTCGGCCTCACGATGACGCCCGCCGCGGCCACCGCGAGCACCTCGTGGAGCTACTTCCCGATCGACGGTGTCTCGTCGTACTCCATGAGCGCCCACATCTACCCCCGGGCGTCGCTCGGACAGACCCCGACCCGCGACCCACGCTTCATCTGGGCCATCACCATTGACCTCGCGTCGTGGCCAGGCACCCTGCCGCTGTCGGGTCAGGAGATCTGGCTCTCCGAGGTCACCGCGGATGGCCGTTTTGACGCCGACCCATCGGCCGCCTTCTCGGACCTCACGTTCGTGACCGGCAAGACGCGCGTTCAGCACAAGGCGCCCTTCACCTTCAGCCCGGGCGGCACGGGGCAGGTCACGGTCAACCTCGACAAGCCCTTCTGTTATACCGGTGTCGGCGATCTGGTCATCGACTGGCGCAACAACGCCGGCAGCACGCCGGGTCCCGTCGCGGCCAAGGTCATCTCCGGCACGAATCAGGGCATGTTCCTGATGGGCAACATCGCGCCCGCGAGCCCTTGGAGCACCAACGGCTTCCGCACCAGCTCGCCGATGTGGGTGACGCTTCACTACTGACCGACTCCGCGCCGCTCGCCCTCGGGCCAACCCAGGTCGGGCGGGCGGAGCCGGCAAATCGTCGACATGGGCGGCCATGACACGCTAGCGTCTCGCCGCTCAACGCGGAGAGGTGGTCATGGACGAGCGGGGCTTCTTGCGCATCACGGTGGCCTGCGACGCGGGTAGGGTGGCGGCCGTCGGCCACGACCAGCTCGTGGGCGGGGCCTCCGCCCGCACCTTCTGGCGTCTGCGTCTCGACGGAGGTGGCACGGCTGTCGCGATGGTGATGCCAGAGGCTGGCCCCACCGCCGAGGAGGTGGGCGGCGGCGACGAGGACGGCCTCGCGCGTTGGCTCGCGATGCGCGCGGCCCTGTCGGCCCGCGGGGTGCCCGTCCCCGAGGTCCTTGGCGTCGCCGCTGGCGTGGCCATCCTCGAAGACCTCGGCGACGTTCGCCTCTTCGAGCGTCTCGGCGCCGCGGCAGGACCCGACTTCGAAGCGCTGCTCGCAAGCGCGGCCACGCTGCTCGGGAACTTTCAGCGCCAGACCGCCGACCTCAACGTCCCGCGGGTCTTCGACGCCACCGTCATGCGCGCCGAGCTCGACGAGTTCCGCACGATGGGTCTCATGCAGCGAAACGGCGTCACGCTGACCTCTGCCGAAGAGGACGTATGGGCGGCCCTCGTCGCACGCGTCGTCGCGACCCTCGATGGCCTGCCCCGTGTCCTGGCGCATCGCGATTTCCAAAGCCAGAACATCATGTTGCCGAGCGAACGCCAGGTCCTCGTCGACTTCCAGGACGCCTTCATGGCGCCCGCCGCCTACGACTGGGTGGCCCTCTTCCGCGACTCGTATGTCCCCATCGAGCCCGCCATGCTGGCTCGCCTGCTCGAGGCCGCGACACCAGCCGTCCGGGACGCGTTCGCCTGGCAGACCATCCAGCGCAAGCTGAAGGACGCCGGCCGCTTCGTCACCCTCGAGGCCCGCGGCAAGACCGGCTTCCTGCGCTGGTACGGCCGCACGATCGGCTACGTCCTCGACGCGATGCAGGTGGTCGGCGGCCTTCACGACGCGGTCGACCTCCTCGCCCGCCACATCCCCGAGGCCCGCGCGCACCTCACGGCTCGCCTCGCGTGAAGGCGCCGACCCAGGCCATCATCCTCGCGGCAGGCGAGGGGAGGCGCCTCGCCCCGCTGACCCACACGCTGCCCAAGCCCCTCGTCCCGTTTTTCGGTCGTCCCCTGCTCGACTGGGCCGTTCGAGCAGCCTGCGAGGCCGGCGTGACACGCATCGGCATCAACGCCTTCCACCTCGCCGACCAGGTCTCGGCCCACGTCGACCACCTGCGACCCGCCCACCCGGACGTGGCCTTCGTCCTCTCGCGCGAGCCGTCCCTCCTCGGGACCGGCGGCGGCGTCCGGCGCCTCGCGGACCTCGGCTTCCTCCGCCCCGAGCCCGTCTGGATCATCAACAGTGACGCCGTCTTCGCCGAGTCTCTCGCGACCATCGCCGCGGCCGTCCCGGACGGCGCCGCCGGACTCCTCGTCACTCGCGCGGCACCCTGGGCCGACGCCCGCCGACTCGTGCCAGCGCCTGACGCCATGCGCCTCGCGACCCTCGACGAGCGCGGCCGCCCGGACCTCGGCTGGACGTTCTGCGGCGTGACGCTCGCCGACGCCGACCTGCCACGCCGCCTCCCGACAGGCGAGAGCTGCGTCCTGCGTCAGGGCGTCGTCCCCGTCCTCGACACCCTCGAGGTCCGCCTCGTCCCGACCGCCGCCTTCTTCGCAGACACCGGGACGCCGGCCGACCTCGCCGCGGCCCACGTCCGCGGACAGGCCTGGGTCGCGGGCCTCGCGCCGCCTCAGACCCCGTCGTAACGCACGAGGACGACGGTCACGTTGTCCTTGCCGCCGTTGTCGCAGGCCTGCTTGATCAGGCTGTCGACGCCACCCTGCAGGTCGTCCTTGAACTTCTCGACCGTCGCCTGAATGTTCGGGTCCGTCACCTCGCCGTGCAGGCCGTCGGAGCACAGCAGCAGGATGTCGCCAGGTGCGGGCGTGACGCGGTTCAGGTCGACGACGACGCTGTCCTTCATGCCAAGCGCCCGCACGATCACGTTCTTGTACTGGAACGCGGCCTCCTCCTCCTCGGTGAGGGCTTGCAGGCGCTTGTAATCATTCAGCAGTGTGTGGTCCTCGGTGACCTGCGTCAGCTTGCCCTGGCTGAAGCGGTAGCAGCGCGAGTCCCCGACGTGCGCCACGATCGCCTTCTCCTCGTGGAACGCGAAGCCGACGAAGGTCGTGCCCATCTTGTCAAAGCGTGGGTCGCTCTTCCCGGTCTCGTGGATCGTGCGATTCGCGAGCCTCACGCCCGCGGAGAGGCGGCTCTCCTCGACAGGCAGGCTCTTGTCGGGCTTGTACGGCCACGTCGCGTCTGGGTCTGTCGCCGTGTCCGTGTAGAAGGCCCGCAGCGTGTCGACCGCGATCTGGCTTGCGACCTCGCCGCAGCTATGGCCGCCGATACCGTCCGCCACCACGAACAGGTTGTGCTCCGGCAGCAGCAGCAGGTTGTCCTCGTTGTGGTCACGCTTCATCCCGACGTGCGTCACGCCGGCGTACTTGAGCTTCATGTCGGACCCTCGGCTTGAACTCGCCCCCGGCCACGAGGCCGAACGCAACGCCCGCGAGTCTACACCGAAGCGGCAAGTCGGCAACAGCCCCGCGGCGCCGCGAATCGGACGGATCGCGACGCTCGGCCTGACACCGACCTCGGCGTCCTGCTCGGTCCGGCCGCACGCGGACCTCGTATGACATCTTCATGACGATTTTGTTGGAAGGCCGCGGCGCCCTTGTGATAACATTCGGCACAAATACATACGCGCCAGAGACTGTCCGAGCGACGTCCTCCCGACGAAGCTGACAGACGAAGCCTACCGGAGGCCCCCATGCTCTCAAACTGCATCAGGCATCGCGGCTCACCCCTTCCGCTCATTCTGACCACGTTGGCGCTGTCGGCCTGTGCTGACGCGGGTCCTGACGCGGAGGTGGCGCCCGAGGCCGCCGACGACCTGAGCGAGCTTCGCGGGGTGCGGGTCCTCGGGGCCGCGCTGAACGGGGCGTCATCCGAGGCGGGGCTCAACCTCGGAACGGACGGGGCGATGACGTCGCTCGCGACGTCCGACGCGGTCTTTACGGCGACGGGTGTCGACCAGGGCAAGCTGACGATCAACCTGAAGTCGGGGGCGGGCACCCTGATGCTGTCGACGGACGTGGTGGACCGGCAGCGGCGTATCCTGGCCAATGGTG
>SYAK01000355.1 GCA_005788935.1 Pseudomonadota bacterium | reverse complement strand
GTCGCCATCGTCTTCCTCGTCGCCCTCGTCGTGATCGTCAACTCGCTGCTGATGTCGACCACCGAGCGCACCCACGAAATCGGCGCGATGCGGGCGATGGGCGCGCCGCGTGGCTTCGTCGTGCGGATGTTCGCGGTCGAGGCGCTCGTGTCGGCAGCGCTCTTCGGCGGCCTCGGCGTGCTGCTCGGCGCGGGCGTCGTCGGAGCGGCTGGGGCGCTCGGGATCGAGGCCGTGTCGGAGATTCAGTATTTCATTTTCGGTGGGCGCTCGCTGCGACCCGAGTTGCACGCGGCCCACATCGTCAACGCGCTGGTGGCCGTGGCGGCGGTGACGCTCGTCGCGAGCCTCATCCCGGCGGCGGTCGCGGCCCGCATTCGCCCCATCACAGCCATGCAGGCGAGGGATTGAGCCATGGGACGCCTGCTGCTCATCGCGCTTCGCAACATCGTCGCCCAACGGCGTCGCAGCCTGCTGCTCGGGACGGCCATCGGCTTCGTGACGTTCCTGCTCGTCGTGCTGTTCGCCTTCTCGGGCGGGCTGCAGGACAACATGATCGCCTCGGCGACGAGCCTCGCGTCCGGGCACGTCAACGTCGGCGGCTTCTACAAGGTCTCGCCGTCGGTGGCGCGCCCCATCGTGCTCGACTTCGCGAAGGTCGAGGCGGTGCTCGCAGAGACCCCGGGCGTCAGCTTCGTCACGCGGCGAGGGCGCGGCGGGTTTGACCGCCTGACGAGCCCCAAGACGTCCCTCATGAACGCCGTCTCCGGGCTCGACGTCGCCTCTGACCGCCAGTTCCGCGCGCGGGTGCAGATCGTCGCCGGGGACCTGGATGCGCTGCGCGCGCCTGACACGCTGCTGCTCTTCGAGCGGCAGGCGAGCGAGCTCGAGGTGACGATTGGCGACATGGTCACCCTCACCGGGCTCACGGCGCGTGGGGTCCGAAACCGGGCCGACGTGCGGGTGGCGGCCATCGCGCGCGACATGGGTGGGCTCAGTCAGATCATGTCGTTCGTGCCCGAGGTGACGCTGAACGCGTTCTATCAGCTGCGCCCGGAGAACACCGGCGTTCTCATGGCCTTCATCGAGGACCGCGAGATGTCGGCCGAGGTCGCGGCAAATCTCCGCGAGCGGTTGCGGGAGGCCGGATGGGAGGTCATGGACCCCGAGGCGCAGCCCTTCTGGCAGAAGCAGCAGGTCGTCGAGCGCGAGGATTGGACCGGACAACGGCTCGACGTGTCGACGTGGCGGGACGAGATGGGGCAGATCGCGGACGTCGTCGAGGCGCTCGACGCCTTCGCGGTCGTTTTCACGATGATCCTGATGGCCGTCATCGCCATCGGCCTGTGGAACACGCTCTTCATGGCTGTGCGCGAGCGGACCGCCGAGATCGGCGCCTTGCGTGCCATCGGAATGTCCCGTGGCGCGGTGCGGTTTCAGTTCGTGGCCGAGGCCGGGATCCTGGCCCTGCTCGCCGCGGGCGCGGGGGCTGGTCTCGGGGCCCTGGTCGTCGGGCTGGTCAATGTGGCCGAGATCAAGGTCACGAGCCCCCAGCTGCAGTTCGTCCTGATGAGCGACACCTTTCTGCTCGCGCTCAAGGCCTCGCGCGTCATCGGTGCGGTCCTGCTCATCGCGGGTCTCACCGGCCTCGCCGCGCTCTGGCCGGCACACCGAGCCTCGCGGATCCAGCCAGGCGTCGCGATGAGCCGGGCCGGTCGCTGACCCCGTTACCCCCCCGCCGATCTCGGAGCCCCGCGATGAAGCCTCTCTTCCATGGTGCCATCACCGCTCTGGCGCTCGCCGTCTGTGCGGCTGCCGTCCCCGCCCGCGCCCTCGGCCCCGATGAGGTCCGGAAGGTCGTGACCGAGGTCGACGAGCGGCAGCGCGCCGTCGGCGACTTCAAGGCCCACGCCTTCATCACCCAGAAGCAGAAGGGGCGCGAGGACGTCGCGTGGGAGAGCGTCTTCTACCGCCGCGGGGCCGACAACAAGTTCATGTTCCTCGTCCTCGCCCCACGCACCGAGGCGGGGCAGGGGTACCTGCGCATCGACAACAACCTGTGGCTCTACTCACCCCGCACGGGCAAATGGGAGCGGGTGACCGAGCGGGATCGCATCCTCGGGACCGAGGGACGCCGCCAGGACTTCGACGAGTCAACGCTATCCGAGGACTACGACGCGGCCTTCGTGGCGGACGACAAGGTCGGGAAGTTCGCGACGTGGAAGATCCGTCTGTCCGCCAAGGCTGGCAAGGACCTCGCGTGGCCGATGATCGAGCTGCAGGTGGATCAGGCGAGTCGCAACGTGCTGAAGAGGCAGGAGTTTTCACTCTCAGGAAAGCTGATGCGGACAACGCTTTTCCCAAAATGGCTGAAGATGCAGACGCCCGGCGGCAAGGACGTCTGGTACGCCGAGCAGATCCACCTCTTCGATGAGGTCGAGAAGGCCAATCGCAGCGTCATTCGCCTTCAGGCCGTCGACCTGTCGGATCTTCCGAAGAACATGTTCACGAAGGCCTGGCTCGAGTCGAAGTCGCGATGAGGCACGTCGCTGCCGCGCTGCTCGCGTTCGGGCTCTGCCTGGTCACCGCGAAGGCCTTCGGTGACGATGCGCCGCCGCCTCCCACGGATGCGGAGCGGGAGGCCCTCGAAGACGCGCTGTTCGAGGGTGACGGCGTGGTAGTTGAGGTGCCCACCCGACCAGCGCCCGCGTCGGGGAGCGCCAGCGAGGCCGCCGAGGACGCCCTGTTCGCGGCATCGGGCACGGGCCCGGTGCAAGACCCCGTGACCCGCATCGACCCGCTCGCCATCGGAGGTCAGGCGTACCTGCGGCTCACGGGCGCGGTGGCTGACCGGGGGCGGGCCGCGGCCCAGCGCCTGTCGATGCCCAGCTTGCTCGACATCTACCTCGATGCTCGCCCCGACGAGCGCGTGCGCGCCTTCGTGCAGGGGC
>SYAK01000354.1 GCA_005788935.1 Pseudomonadota bacterium | reverse complement strand
TGCGGTCCGAGGCGCTCGTGTCGAAGGCGGGCCTGACGTTCTCGGCCATCGAGGCGGTGCGGGCCTTCAAGCTTGGCGACGTGCTGCTGAACTCGTCGGACCCGGCCTTCCTCGAGCGGTGCTGCTCGATGGACGCGTGGCGCCGCTTCTTCCTCGCGGACGACAAGGTCCCGTGAGGCTGCTCCGCGTCGCGCTCGTCGTCGCGTTCGGCGTCGCGCTGCTCATCGACCGCCTCCCGAAGCTGCGCGCCCGCCTGAAGCGGCTCACGGCGCGGAGAGGGGCTGACCTGCCAGCGCTCCCCGAGGTCCTGCGCGAGGCGGCGGGGCTCGATGCGCGCGTGGCGAGCGCGGTCACGTTGCGCGACAGGGCGTCCGAGCTGCTGTCGCGTCAGGGCGCCGCGGCGGACCCGTGGTTCCTGGTTGAGCTCGACGCCGTCATCGCGGATCTCGCGGCCACGGTGGCCGTCTCGCGCGAGCTCGGCTTGCAGCTCGCGGCCGACCGGGAGGTCCGCGCGGGGGCCGCCGACGAGGCCGGACTCTCGAGGCGCATCGCCGCCATCGCCGCGGCGGCCGACGCGACCCTCGAGGGGCTGAGGTCCATCTGGGGCGAGCTGATCGAGGTCTTCGGGGTGGCGGCGGCCTCGGGGCGCTCGGAGGCGGCGCGGCAGAGGCTCGCGGAGCTGCGGCGGCGGGTCGCGGCCGAGCGTGAGGCGCGCGAGCTCGCACCCGCCGACTGGGCCTGAGGCACACGCGGACGTCTGGCCGCCGCAGGCGAGACGGAGGGCTGGCGGCGAGAGGCCCGATGTCCGAGGCCCGGCCAGATGGCCGCCGCAGGGCGGGCTCAGTCCCCGTCGCAGCCGTCGCCAGCGACCGTGAGGCCGCTCGTCACGACGGCGAGCGGGACGCGCGCGACGAACGCGTCGCTGCCGCCGTGCGGTCCGGCGCCCAGCGCCCCGCCGGTCGCCCCCGCCACGTAGACGAAGTCCGCGTCGACCGCGACGGCGCGCCCGAAGTCGGCGCGCGGCGTGCTGTCGCTCGCGTCGAAGATGACCTCGCCGACGAGCACCCCGTCGAGGTCGTAGGCGCGCAGGAACGCGTCGGTCGTGTCGGGCTGGTCGCTGTGGTTGGTCGCGCCGCCGGTCGTGCCGACGACGTAGACGTGTCCGGCGTCGGCCGCGATGGCGTCGATGCTGTCCCCGAGCGGCGAGCCGAACTGGCGCGTCCAGACGTGGCGACAGCGCTTGTCGTATTTCGCGACGAAGGCGTCGAGTGATTGAGCGCCGGGGGCCTGATTGCAGCGACCGCCGTCGGCCTCTTCGGCGTTGATGACACCAGTGGTCCATCCGGCCACGAAGAGGTGGTCGCCGACGACCGCGATGGCCTGGCCGACGTCCTTTCCGCTGGTGCCGAACTGCAGCGTGCAGACGGGCGTGAGGTCCGGGCGCATCACGCGCAGGAGGGCGTCCGTCGCGCCAAGGTTCGCGCCCCCGGCGGCGTCGCCGAGCCACCCGCTGGTCTGGCCCGTGACGTACACGCCGGCGCTGTCGGCGGCCACCCCCATGACCTCCTCGAAGCGCGCCGTCCCCCACTGCGACGAACGGGTGGTCTGGCCCTCGGTCGACAGCGAGAGCACCATCATGTCCTCGTCGCCCGCGGCCCGGTCGTCGCCGATATCGCCCGCGCTGCCACCTGCGGCGTGGAGGGTGTCGCCTGCCGCCGCGAGGGAGAGCACCTCGTCGACCTTGTTTGCGTTCGCGACCGGGATCTCCCAGCCGCGCTTGCTGAAGTCGCGCGCCACCTGCATGACCCAGGCGTCCTTGCGGAAGCTCGCCTCGTTCGAGGTGCCGCCCAGATAGACGCCCTCAGCGTCGTGCCACAGCCCGCGCACGACGTCCTCGCGCGGGCCTCCGAACTGGACCCCCTTGCCGCTCGCGAGGTCGAGGGCGAAGGCGTCCCCGCAGTCCTCCCCGGCGTTATCGCCCGACGCGGTGCACGGGTCGTCGAAGTCCCGGAGCCAGCTGCTGCGCGTGACGCCAGCCACGACGACGCCGTCTCCGGCGCTCACCGCCCACGCCTCGTCATCCCCGGCGCCGCCGACGAGCTCGACCCATGCGGGGTCATGCGTGCGGCCGACGCCGAGCTGCGCCGCGCCGAGGGTCGCGGTGGTCGCGTCGGGCGGAGCGCTGGCGTCGTCACCGGTGGCCGCGTCGTCGACCGCGAGGGTCGCGTCGGACCCGGTCACATCGCGCTGGGCGGCGGGCTTGCCGTCTCCGCAGCCGAACGCGAGCGATGCCAGGACGATGGGGACCTCGGGCGAAAACCGACGCATGTGGAACTCCTTGTCGGGCGAGCCTTGAGCTACATCCGACATCACGGCCGTGTCAACCGGACCGGCCGGCCCCGAATCCCGCCTTGACGTCTCCTGTCGGACCCGTCGAGGCGCCCGCAGCGGTCTTGAGCCAGCGGAGGGCGCGATGAGGCCCGACGGTTCCGCGACCTGCCGCGTCCCGTGAGGGAGGGTCGCATTTTTTCAGGCGCGGCGGGCCCAGTTGTGGCAAGAACGCGCGGCGCGTGGCGGGCGCCTCGTCGCGCGCCGAACGAGGAGGCTCCGGATGGCTTGGGATCGCGACGGGATGGCACAGCGGGCCGCACGGGAAGTGGCAGCGGACAGCGTCGTCAACCTCGGGATCGGCATCCCGACGCTCGTCGCCAATCACATCCCCGCCGACGCGGGCGTCATGCTGCACTCGGAGAACGGGCTGCTCGGCATGGGGCCCTTCCCGTACGAGGGCGACGA
>SYAK01000353.1 GCA_005788935.1 Pseudomonadota bacterium | reverse complement strand
TGTAAAAGAACGTTGCGAGAGCTGACGAAGGGACTTGAACCCGCAACCTACTGCTTACAAGGCAGTTGCTCTACCGATTGAGCTACGTCAGCGGCTGGACTTTGCGACCGGGCCGCGCGGCGCCGCGCAACGGAGCCAGCCTTCTAGAGATCGTTCCCGAGAATGTCAACGTCCTTTCGAACAAAAGCCGAGACATCTCGAAAAGACACGTGATCAGGCGCTGGTTGGGGCCTGCTGCCGGCGGGCCTCGGCGAGCGTGATGGCGGCCGCTACCCCGACGTTCAAGGTCGCGATCGTACCCCCGCCGTCGATTCGGCAGCGCAGCTGACAGGCCCGCGCCACACCCGGACGAAGGCCAGCGCCCTCCGCGCCGAGCGCGAAGACGTACGAGGCGCTACGAAAGTCCTGTCGCCACAGACCGGACTCGGCGTCCCCCGTGACGGCGCACGTCCAGAAGCCCTGCGTTTCGAGATCGCGCAGCGCTCGGGAGAGGTTGGTGACGCGCTCGATCGGGACAAGGGCCGCCGCGCCCGCGGAAGCGCGCACGGCCGCGTCGGTGAGGGCCGCCGATCCGTTGCGCGGCACAATGACGGCCTCGACCCCGAAGACTGCGGAACTGCGAAGGATCGCGCCGAGGTTGTGGGGGTCCGTCACCTGGTCGAGCGCCAGGATCAGGCGGGTCTCCCCTACGCCCGCCACGTAGCCCTCGAGCCCGCGCGGCCGCGCGACGACGATGTCGGCTGCGATCGAGACCCCCCCTCGCCCGCCAGCGCGATCGTGAAGCGTCGCCGCCGTGGCGCGGGAGATCGGACAGCCGAGCGCCTCGAGGCGCTCGGCGAGGCGGAGCTCCTCTGGGCCCGTCACGTCGGGCAAATAGAGGCGGGTCACGGCCTGAGGTGCCACGCGTAGGAGGTCGGTGATGGCGTTGAGGCCGACGAGGCGGGTCATGAGCAGTTCCTCGCTGGAGGGGGCGATGGGCGCGTCTCAAAAAAAAAGCGCCCCGGAGGCGGGGCGCTTTCACGGGGCGACGCGGCCCCAGGTGCGTCAGAAGCCGTGGTCGAAGTAGCGGTAGAGACCACGGAGGATCTCGAGGCGCCCGACCGTCTGCTGCAGAAGGCTGTACTGGTAGGTGTTCGAGAGATCGCTCAGGTTGCCACCGTAGCTCGCGAGCTGCTGATTGGCGAGGGCAAGGAGGCGGGCGGCCGGCCAGAACGTGGTCTTGTGCTCGTCGAGGTCGCTCGCTGGCACCGAGTCACGCGCGGTCAGCGCCGCCGTCGGATCCTCCTCGAGCGGGTCGTAGGCGGCCACGTAGGTCTTGCCCGAGAACGGATCGGCGTATTCGATCGTCTCGAAGCCCTCTGCGAGGTCGACACCGGTCGCGTCGCCCTTCAGCCACAGGCGGTTGCGATCGATGAACGAGCGATCGTAGGTGTAGCTCATCCAGCCAAAGCCGTAGATCGCCGCGAGCGCGGGGAGACGATACTGGGTCTGCGGGAAGTCGTACTGCGGCTCAGGATTGAGTGGCGTGCAGTTGGCGTACCAGGCGTCGAGCTCGGCGTCGGTGCCGAACCAGAGGCGAGGCTTGATTCGACTCGGGTCACCCGAACCTCCGTCGACCGGGCTGACGCCGTCGTGCTCGACGCACCACCCGTAGAGGTTGATGCCGTTCGAAATGATGCCCGAGAAGAGCGTGTGCATGCGCTGCGGCCAGATCGTGCCGAAGTTCAGGCGGAAGCGGCGCAGGTCGTAGGTGCGGTCCACGCCGACCGTGAACATCGTCGTCGGGAACGTCATGAACATCATCGCCGCCATGCGGTCGAAGAAGGTGCCCGCGCTGTACGGCATGAAGATGTAGCCGTCGAAGTCGTAACGCGGATAGATGCTGCGCGCCCCTACGTCCTCGCGGACCTGGAAGATGTTGGTGTAGGTGTTCGCCCCGTTGTCGACGACGGGCTCGTAGACCTTGCGCTGCTGGTTGAAGCCGTAGAAGCCGTCGCTCGGGCGACCGAAGATATTGGCCAGGTACTCGAATACGCGGCGCGCAGCGAGGGTCCGGCCGAGGCCGCCGTTGATGTCGAGGTGCCACGGCGTGCCGTAGCGCTTCTCCCACCAGTCGCCGTGGTTGTAGCGAGCCAGGTCGAGGGCCCAGTGCTCGAACTGCTTCCGGAAGCCGTACATGTCCATCATGATCCGGCCGTAGTAGCTGCGGAGCGGGTTGAAGAGCACGTCATCCCGGCGGTAGGCGCGGAAGGGCCAGTACGACTCGTAGTCGGCGAGCTGGTTGTCGATGATGTCGTAGACATCGGTGCCCTCGTCCCAGGTCTGGCAGTCGGGCGAGGTCCAGTTGTACTCGTCCGAGCAGAAGCGGTACGGGACCTCGACGAGGCCGGCCTTCGTGCAGAAGAAGCCGTCCGGGAAGGGCTGGCAGAAGGACGTCGGATCGCCGCAAACCGAGCTGTCGTAGGGGCTGTCGTGCTGGGTGCAGGGCTTGGCGGCGTCCTTGATCGAGTCGACGCTCACGACGCGGCGCGCGTACATGTTGTCCACGCCGCCGAAGAGGCGCGGGAAGTTCGTGTGGTGCACCTTGCTGAGGGCGAAGCCGAACGGATGCATGCGGCGCGGCTGCGTCGGGAACTGGTCCGGGTTGGTCTCGGCGGGCTCCGCGAGGTACTGCTCCCACACGTTGGCTGGGGGCGGGTTCTGGAACACCTCGACGAGCTCGCCGTAGCCGTAGAGGATCGCGGCGCGGTCGTAGAGACCGATACCCTGGAAGCGCGCGTTGAACGAGCTGCTGTACTCCATGATGGAGGTCTGCTGGTACTCGCGGATCTTGTTGCGAACCTGCTCGTCGGTGTCCGACGTGAAGAGCGTGTCGGCCTCCCAACCCTGGCCATTGTCGCGTCCCTTGTAGCCCCAGAAGCCCTCGTGATAGTTGAGGGCGTCGGTCGAGGACGCGAAGTTGTGGCGCAGACCGACGTTGTGACCGACCTCGTGCATCGCGATCGTCGACCACATGCGGTCGTAGACATCGAGGAAGGTCTCGGTGCGGACGCGCTCGACGATCTCACGGGACGCGTGCTGCGCCGCCGAGACGCGGGCGTCACGGGTGTTCGTGTAGAGGGCGTTCGGGTCCCAGTACTGGAACTGGCTGATCTGGTTGACTCGGCGGATCTCCTGGCGGAGCTGCTTGAAGAGCGCTTCGGCGCTGCAGCGCTTGACGCAGTACTCGCCGCTGACGTCGCCCTGGTCGAGCGCCTCACAGACCTCATCGGCCGCGCAGACGGTGGGATCGGCCGCGCACGAGCGGGAGGGCTCCCCGAAGACCTCAAGGTCGAAGGCGAGCTCGGCGCCGTTGGCGACCCGCTCGGCCAGGTCCGCGCAGAGCGCGCTGTCGTACTTGGCCTTGTATTCGAGCGAAAGACCGCGGAACGAGTCGTCGAAGAACTCACGCTTGCACATCGCGTGCTTGCCGTACTCCATGTCCTGCTGGAACTGCCACGCGAGCATCTTCTCGCTGCCGAGCGTGGCGGGGTGGACCTGCGCATTGAGCTTGGCGGCGTCCGAGGCGGTGTAGGCGCCGAGCTGGTGGACGGGCGCGCCCACGAGGGCCGCCATGTCGTCGTTCAGCCAGAGGTGGTTGAACTCATCCGTGCCCTTCAGACGCTCCATGCGCGCCGAGGCCACATCGGCCTCCTCGCGCTGCAAGCCCACGGCCGCGAGCGAGGTCAGCACGCCGTTCGGGACGACCTGGAGCGCCTCGGACTGGAGCGACTCGATGGTGCCGATGCGGCGCGGGTTGTTCTGCATGCCCCGGAGCTGCTTGGCGCGGAGGCGGGTCTCGATGTGGCGGGCCTGGGTGACGTCCACGAAGTCCTGAACGCCGGACGCGTACTCGATCATGTCGGTCGCGGTGCGGGCGCCAAGGCGGATGTTCGCGGTGTACTGGAAGGCGTTGGCGTGAATGGTCTCGCCCGTGATCGGGTCCGAGTGCATCGGGCCGTAGCCGTAAAGGCCGAACTGGACCGGCTCATTCACCGAGTACAGCATGTTGTAACGGAGATCGCCCATGAGCTTCGGGCGGTCCATGTCCTTGCAGTAGCGGGGATCCGTCTCCGCAAGCGGCGCGTTGGCGTCGCTCGCGCGAACCGCGTCGGCCTCCGCCGTGTTGTTCTCGCAGAGGACGAACATGCGACCGTCGAGGGTCTTGCCGGTGAGGGCCTCGACGGTCTCGGTGAAGGGCGCGTTCCAGTTGTCGGCGAGGTCCTTCGATCCGCGGAGCAGCTCGCGCGGGAAGTTCTGCGACAGGTAGTACACGACGGGCTGCGGCTCCATCTTCGCGTAGTCGAGCTTGCCGTCCTCGCCCTTGAGGTAGTCCTTCCAGATGCGGAAGCGACGGATCGGGCGGTGAGCGTCCGACCACGTCTGCCCGTAGCGCTCGTCGAAGAACGAGCGGGCCGAGCGGTAGTAGCCGAACTTGTTCATCAGGTGGTCGTTCCAGTCGAGCGGCTCGTAGGTGTTGTCCTCCTGAACGCGCATGTAGGACGTCCGGATGTGAACCTCCTCCTCGTTGCACTCGAAGAAGGCCCCCATGTAGTTCGGGAAGAAGAGGCAGGTCGGGACCCAACCCCAGCCGTCGAGCCACTCCTGGGGAGCCTGGACGAAGCCGCGGACGACGTAGTCCATGTACCGGCCCTCATCCTGGAGACGGAACTGGTAGTTGGCCTGACCCTCGTCGCCTTCGTAGATGGTGAAGTTGGCCGGCAGGTCACCCGCGGGATGCGACCAGAACGAGACGTCGGCGAAGTTGTTGGCCGAGTTCGAGCCGAAGTCGACCCGCATGTAGGCGCGCTCGAACCAGTACTTTTCCGAGGCGTCCTCGACGCGGACATTGGCCGCCTCGCCCGTCATGGGGTTGTACTGCTGACGGACGTCGAAGTGCCCGAGGACGTTGAAGCGCTTGATGGGAGCGCTGCGGTACTCGTAGCGCGTCACCCAGTACTTCGTCCCGTCGGCCTTGGTCTTCTCGTAGCGGACGGGGTTGCCGTTCTTGTCGAGCAGCGGGACATCCGTCTCGTTCGGGCGGATGCCCTGAGCCTCGACGCCCTCGACGAACTCGTAGGTCCGGTAGAAGTACAACTGGTTGCGCTCGATGCGCCAGACACCCCGCTCAAGCGTGCCCTGGAGGCCGGGGAAGGCCGCAGCACTCGCGTAGGGCGCCCGCGTGACGGTGCCGAGCGAGTACCACTCACCGTCGAGCAGGTCGGTCTTCTTGATGAGGTCGGGCTGGACGCGGTCGATCTCTTCGGGCGACGCGCATCCAGTCACGAGTCCAAGGGCCAGGCTCGCGGACAGGACCAGCCGCGACAAGAGACGGCGCGGATTGTTCACATGCAGGTTGTTCATCGTGTTCATCCTTCCAGTCGCGAAGCCATCAAAGGCCGAGCGTGCTGCTTCCGTAGACCTGGTAGAGCTGGCGCAGGAGGTCGAGGACCTCTCGCACGGACAGGAGCTGATCCTGAAGCTGGGACTTCGTCGCCGGGTCGGTCTCGTCCTTCCAGTCGTCGGCGAGATCCTGAGCCTTCTGAACGAGCGTCGCAGCGACGTCGAGCTTCGGCTGACCGAAGCGGCCGTAGTTGGTCGAGTAGGCGATGTAGACCTTGCCGCCGATCGGGTCGTTGAAGCGGACCTCGTTCAGCTGCGCGACCGCCGACGGGGTGTACTGGCGGGCCTCGCCATCGAAGAAGACCGCGAGACGGTCGATGAACTGCGGGTCGAAGCCGGCTGGGATGAAGGCGAGGCCGTAGATGGCCGAGTAGAGCTTCATCGTGAAGTTGTCGATCGACGGCTCGACGTGCTTGCTGCCCGTGAGGCCGGCCGAGAGGCTCGGCGGGACGTACTTCCCGTTGACCATGCGGCCGGCGTAGAAGTCGAGGTCGCCCGTGATGATGCCGCCGACGAAGTTCGACAGCTCAGGCGCGAAGACCGTGTTGTAGCCGAGTGACGTGCCGATGCCGATGTTGATCTGCTCGCCGACGAAGGTGTCGACGAAGTAGGCGGTCGAGTCGGTCAGCGTCACGAGGGCCGCCAGCTTCTCCCAGAACGAGCCGAACCACATCGGGTGCTCGTAGAAGTAGTAGCCGAGGTCCGCGCCGAACTGGGTGTAGGGGAAGCGACCGATTCCGAAGGGGACGTTGAAGTCGGCGCCGGGCTGGTCGTTCTTGAAGCTCAGGCTGACGTAAGCGTCACGGGCCGGGTCGAACTTGTAGGAGCCTGGCGCGGGCGAGGCGATGACGTCGCGCAGCGTGTCGAAGGCCGCCGTGGCCGCCTGCTCCATGGCGCGGCCGCCAAGCGGGGAGGTCTTCCAGTCGGTGTACCAGGAGTAGCGGAAGAGCAGGCTGTCATAGAGGGCGTAGAACATGCCGACGTCGCCGAGGACGCGGTAGTACCGGTCCATGATGCGCATGTAGTAGCCCATCGGGTTCCCGTAGGACCCGTAGTAGAGCCGCTCGCGCTTGAAGGCGTCGTAGACGTAGTAGTTCCAGAGCATCTCGGTGGCGCCAGCGGCCATCTCACCCATGTCGATGCCCTGATCGAAGTAGTAGCAACCGAGGTTGCCGCGGAACTCGTCGGAGCAGAAGGCGTACGGAACCTCGACGTAATCGACGTCGATGTACTCGCGGACGGAGTTCACGACCATGTCGCGCTGGTTCCGGACAAGGTGGTACGGCACCGGGTTGCGCTTCAGGTTCTCCTCGGCCCCGATGTAGTTCGTGATGTAGTTGAAGGGGTGGAAGAACCCGTTGCCGCGGGTCGGCCAGAAGCGGGAGTTCTTGTAAAACGAGTACTGTGCGGGCGTGTTGCCTGTGAGGCGCGCCGCGTCCTGGATGCGCTGGTCGATGGCCGACGTGTCGGAGTAGACGTCGATGAGCTGGGTGTAGCCGAAGCGGATGGCGGCGTAGTCATACTTGCCCAGGCTCTGGATGTCCGAGTTCACGCGGGCGCCGTAGTCCATGATCGTCGTGTACTGGTACTGGACGCGCTTGTTGGCCTTCTCGGACTCGGTCATCCAGAAGCGCGGCGCGAACTGCTCGCGCGGGTCGTAGCAGCGGTTCTGGAAGCAGACGTTGCCGTCGCCGCACTGGCCGTCGTTTTGGCAGGTGAGTCCCTCGACCGGCTTCGAGCACGAGCCCGTCGGGACGTTGCGGGTGGCGTTGAGCGCGTCGGGCGCGACGCACTGACCCGCGTCACCGCAGAGCGTTCCCGCGGGGCAAGCCGCGTCGGCGTCACACGTCGTGATGGCGCAGATCTCGCCGCTCAACTGGTCGCACCACGAGTCGCTCTGGCAGGGGATGAGCTCCTTCTCGCGGATGCTGTAGTACTCGTCGAAGAAGTTGAAGACGTCGGTCGAGCCCGAGAAGTTGTGGCGGAGGCCGACCGTGTGGCCGACTTCGTGCTCGAGCACACCGCGCAGGATTCGGGCGCCGACCTCGATGCGGATTTCATCCGAGCTCTTGCCCGAGTTCTTCATGTCCATCGCGAGGCCGTAGAGGGCGTCGTCGACGAACTCGCCGAGGAAGAGGCAGTGGCTCTTCGAGAGGGTCTGCATGCGCTCGCGCTCGCGCTGCATCGCGAACTTCGTGGTCCACGCCGTCGGGTGGAGCAGCGCCTCGGCCTGCTCGGCAGACAGGCCCTCCTGATCGGCCACGGCGTTGATGGCGTAGCGGACCTCGTCCGTGACCATCATCTCGCCGAGCGGGGTCTCGGTGACGCGGTTGAGGCGGTCATGGAGCTCCTTCGGGGCGACGCGCGGCAAGGCGTTCTCGACCGCCATCTGCATGCGGGCGGGGTCGCGCATCAGGTCGACGAGCTCGGGGACCTCGTAGTCCTGGTAGTGGCGCTGCGGAGCCACGACCGCCTGACCGCGGTGGTCGACGGGCGTCGCGGCCGCGAAGTCGAGCGGGTTCGTCGGGAGTTCGGCGTGGTCATGACCTGTGTGGTCATGGCCGGCCTGAGCGTTCCCCTGCGAGGCGGCGAAGGTCTTGGCGGCCTTCAGCGAGGCATAGACGGCCTCGGTCTGGGGGTCGTCCTTCGCCTTCAGGTAGTCGCGGATGTACTCGCCCGTCGCGACGCGGTCGAGCGAGAGGTCGCCGGTCACGAGGTCGAGCAGGTCCTTCGTGTACTGGGCGTAGGTGTGCATCGCGCCGCCGTAGATGTTGGCGTTCGCGACCTGGATCTCTCCGGTCTCGGGGTCGGCCTCGGAGGGACCGTAGCCGAGCGGACCCGCGCGCTGCGCCTCGTTGACCCAGTAGAAGTACGAGTAGCGGGCGTCGCCCTGACGCTTGAGCTCCTCGGGATGCGGGACGCGGGTTGCGTCACCGCAGGGGTTGTACCCGTCGGGGCGGGTGTAGCGGGCGTCCTTGAAGGTCGTCTTGAAGTCCGAGACGGTCTCGGAGGCTGCGAGCCGGTCGAACGTGTTCTCGCAGAGGACGAACATCTCGGGGAGGGTCGCCTTGATCTCGCGGACGCGATCGCGGTCGGCGTCGTTGATGTCGTTACCCCAGCCCGCGCAGAAACCGAGGGTGTCGGCCTGGAAGCAGGTGAACTCGCCGCGGCCGCCCGCGCGCGAGAAGGTGGCGCGCTGCCAGGCGCCCGAGGCCGTCTGGTAGGAGGTCGCGGTCTGGTAGTCGACAGCCTCCGCGAGCTTGGCGCCCTCGAGACCGAAGTCGAGCTGACCGCTGTTACGGCCGGCGTTGACGCCGCGGACGCCGCCCGTGGTGCGGCCGTAGGACTCACCGACCACGATGACGTCATCGCCGTTGTAGATCACGAGGTAGTGCTGGTTCGCGACGAAGTCGGCGATCGTCTCCTTGACCCGGGCCCCGCCCTGGGTGACGGCCACGGGGACCGCAGAGCCGACCGGGACCGCCGCGATGTAGCTGGCGGTGGCTGGGTCGAGGGGATCGAGATCGGCGTCCTTGTTCGACGGGCCGCCGGTGATGGCGGTCTCGCTCGCGGCGGCGCCAATCGCGACGCCGAGGTCGCCCGCGTCGGGGGCGAGGTGGGCGAATCGGACCCAGGCGTGGCCAGCCGGGAGGGACGGGGCCTGGCGGACCGAGGTCGGGAAGTAATCGTGGGTCACCATCGTCGCAGCGCCCGCGTGAATGAGGGTCGACGAGCGGGGAGCGGTCGTGGTCGGGATGAGGTAGGCTGGCGTGTTGTCGGCGTTCTGGCAGGCGCCCGCCGTGCAGGTCTGGCCAGCCTTGCAGGGGTTGTCCGTGTCACAGGCGCGCGTCGTGCCGCAGTAGCCATCGGGGGCGCATACCTGCCCCGAGCCGCAGTGAGTGTCGGCGTGGCACGGGACGCCTTCGTCGAGGTAGCGGACGTTGCGGTCTGCGACCAGGTCGCCGTTGGCGCAGTCGGCGTGGGTCGTGCAAGCCTTCGGGCGCGCGACGCCCTTCTCCTCGTAGAGGAAGAGCCACGCGACGGCTTCCTTGAAGACGTCGCTCCACGAGTCTGCGGACAGGTAGGCCGCCTCGCGGTAGTCGGGGTGCCATTCGCTGCTGAGGTGATAGATGATCGGGCGCAGCTTGCGCTCTTTGAAGGCGCGCGGCACGGGCTCGACGCAGGTGCCCTCGGAGAACCAGCTCTGCGCCTTCTGGCAGCGGAAGCCGTTGTCGCGGTCGCAGTCGCGGTCGGCGAAGCAGGCGACGGTCAGCTCGGCGCCGTTGGCGTCGACGGGCTTCTTGAAATCGAAGTTGTCGTTCCAGAGGTTCCAGCGGTTCGCGTACGAGACCGAGCCGCGGTAGGTCGGACCCCAATCGTAGTCATACGCGCTGCGCTCGGTCAGGAAGAAGCCGAAGCGGTCCATGTGTTCGTCGTTGTGGTAGCGGATCGGCTCGTAGTCGCGCTTGTGGTCGTAGCGCTTGAAGCTGTGCCGGACCTTCACCTCGGCGCGAGCGCAGTCGTAGTTGCCGAGGTCGTAGATGTTGCAGCGGTTTTGACCGACCGACCAGGCCATGGAGCGGATGACGAAGTCGAAGTAGCCACCGTTCGGGTCCTGGTAGAACTCGTCGGGGTGGAAGGGCTGCTCTTCACCCACGAAGTAGGCCTCATTGCCGCCCTTCAGCGAGTAGAAGAAGTCGACCAGCCCCTGGCGGTGCCACGCGACGCGGAAGTAGTCGCGCTCGTACCACGGGCGGTCGAAGGTGTTCTCGGTGAGCTCGTTCGACTGGGCGCCGTTGAAGGCGTTGTAGCTGCGCACGAGGTCGAAGTGCGTCTCGATCGGCCACCGCGCCATCGGCGGGCCGACGTACATGTCGACGAACTCGTTGCGTTTGCCGGGCGTCCAGTAGTTCCGGATCGGCAGCATCTTCCACTCGCGCTCGGTGCCCTCGATCGTCTCGACGACCGGGTAGGCGATGAGCCAGTTCTCCTGGATGTCGAAGACCACCTTCGTCGACTGGCCGAAGGGGGTCTCGCCCGTGAAGCTGACGGCCGAACTGAAGGGGACGTCGATAGTCGTCTGCATGTAGAGCCAGACGCCCTCGAAGGCCGTCTTCTCGAGCTTGTAAGGCGACGTGCGGTTGACTGTCCGGATGTCCTCGACGCAGCCTTGCTGGGCCGCCGAGGTGGTGACGAGCGAGAGGGCGACGAGTCCCTGCAGGCCGAGTCGGAGCAGCCGCTGCCAGGGCGAGGTAGGCACGCCGCGCGTGGGCATGGGGTGAGTCATCCGGGAATCCTTTGGCGAAGTCGGAGCGCTGGCGAAATGGAGCATGGAGGACCTGCTGGTAAGCGGTCTCAGAAGGTGCCGGTGAGACCGAGGCTCACCGAGGTGATGTTGTCGGCGGGACGCGTGAAGTCGAAGACGACGGGCGGGGAGTCGCCGCGCGCGCCGAAAGGCTGGCTCGTGTCGGTAATGAGGCCCGAGCTGAGGGAGAGATTGTCGAACAGCTGGTAGCTGACGGTCAGCGAGCTGACGAGGCGGTCGCGGTGCGCGCGGCCGCCGACGGCGTTGACGCTCGACAGCGCGTCGACCGGGAGCGACCGGAGGCCGAAGTACGAGAACACACCGAGCGAGAGCCCGAAGTTCAGGCGCTCCGTGGGAGACCAGGACGCGGACAGCGAGTTGGAGACGTAGAAGGAGTTCATACCGACGCCGGGGACGAAGACCTCGCCGCCGCGGCGCTCGGTCTCATAGCCGAGGGTGGCGTTGCCCGAACGGCCCTGGTAGCACTGTTCGGGGTCGTCGAAGTCGGAGCAGTCGACCGTCGCGGTCGAGGTCGACCCGAAGAACTTGCCGAACGCCACGCCCCAGCTGAGGGAGACCGGCCCGACCGGCATGGAGGCGGAGAGCGAGGGGACGATGGTGAACCAGCGGTTCTGGAACTGGCTCGCCGGGGAGGTCGGCAGGAGGAGGCGGAACGCACCCGACAGGTTGAACTTCGAGCCTTCATGGCGATAGATGCGCCCGTGGGACACCCCGAGCGAGAGGTCCGAGAGCATCACGAAGTTGTCGGGCAGTGGCGTGCTGCTGTCGTTGACATTGAACCAGGTCGCGGAGATGCCGGCGCTGAGTCGGAGCGTGTCCGTGAGGCGGTAGCCGACGTTGCCGAGCACCGTCGTGGACACGAGCGTCTGACGGTGCGGCGCGGGCGCGAAGGTCCCGAGGCCGACGGACGTGTCGAGGGTCAGGGAGCCGCTGAGGCTCGAGGGAGCCTGGGTGCCAGTCGCGGAGACAGCGTCGCCCGAGGTCGCACCCGCCGCCTGTGGGACAATGGCGGCGACCTGAATCGGCGCGGCGGCGAGGTCCGGCGGGACGGCGCGGGTGTCGGCGGACAGCAGCCCAACGAGGCCCATGGCGCCGAGACCGAGACGCGTGAACGCGGGAATCGCAGGGGTTACGCTGGTGTTTATCACGGGATAGCCTTGGACGACGACGGCGGGACGCGCGCGGAGGGCGCGGGTTTAGCGAGGATGTCGCGCGGATGTCAAGCGAATCCTCGGAAGGCAAGCCGGGAGGCGCGTCCTCGGGGAGGCCTCCGTCCGCTTCGCAGTGTGCCTCGGGGACGCTCGCGGCGCAAGGGCGGGGGTGGGCTGGCGCGCTTCTGCGTTGTTCGGTTTGCCGAACCCGTGGCGTGCGTTGCGTGAGGGCTGACCCTGCGAGGGCTCGTGGTCGTGGTGCGGGCCGCGGTCGCTGTCGCATCGCGATCGACGGGACGTGGCTGCGCTGGCAGGATGGCGGCCGATTCGCGCGGGAGGTGGGGTATTTCAGGGCAGGTTCACGGGCATACAGGGGGGTTGAGGGCCGTGCAGCGGGAGGCGCTGGAGCGTCTGTACCGGCGGTCGGTGGGTCCCTCGGAGGTGGTGGGGCGGGAGCTCGCGCAGCAGCTCGCGGTGATCTCCGGGGATCTGAACCGGCAGGTCGGCGTGCTCATTGATCGTCGGGGGCGTATCGCGCATGTGATCGTGGGGGATGCGGAGCGACTGCTGCTGCCCGATCTCGGACGGCAACGCGCTGGCAAGGGGCGGCTTCGAGGTCTGCGCCTCGTGCACACCCACGTCGGGGGCGAGGGGTTGTCGCGCGACGACCTGACGGACCTCGCCAAGTTGTCGCTCGATCTCGTGGCGGTGATTCAGACCGGGACGCCAGGGGAGACCAGCATCGAGGTTGCGCATCTCGAGACGGACGGCGAGCCTCGGGTGCTCGCGCCCGTGCGGCTCTCGGCCTTCAGTCTCGACGTGGAGGCGCTGGTCGCGGGGCTCGAGGCGGGGTTCGGGGTCGCGGGGCGGCTCGTCGACACCGCCGAGGGAGAGGTGCGGGCGGTCGCGGTGCACGTCACGGCCCTCGCGGTCGACTCCGATGAGGTGCTGCGTTCCCTGGCAGAGCTCGCCGAGCTTGCGCGTTCGGCGGGGGTGGACGTCGTGGAGACGGTCGTGCAGCGCCGGGCGCAACCAGACCCGCGTCACGTCGTGGGCGAGGGGAAGCTCGCCGAGGTCGGGCTCGCGGCGCTGCAGAACGACGCGGAGCTCGTGGTGTTCGACACGGCGCTGACCCCGTCTCAGGCGCGGTGCATCGCGGAGGCCATCGCGAGCAAGGTGATCGATCGCACGCAGCTCATCCTCGACATCTTCGCGCAGCGGGCCCGGACCAGCGAGGGAAAGGTGCAGGTGGAGCTGGCGCAGCTTCGCTACACGCTGCCGCGACTGACCGGAAAGAATCCCGCGATGAGCCGTCTGATGGGCGGGATCGGCGGGCGGGGCCCTGGGGAGACGCGGCTCGAGATCGACCGCCGCCGGGCCAAGGATCGCATCGCGGCGCTCGAGGCGCGACTCGAGGAGCTCGCGCGACAGCGGAGCGTCCGGCGCGGGCGACGGCTGGCGAACGAGGTGCCGACCGTGACGCTCGTCGGGTACACGAATGCGGGGAAGTCGACGCTGTTGAACGCCCTGACAGGCGCCTCCGTGCTGACAGAGGACAAGCTGTTCGCGACGCTCGACCCGACGAGCAGGCGACTGCGGTTCCCGAATGAGGTCGAGGTCGTGCTGACGGATAC
>SYAK01000352.1 GCA_005788935.1 Pseudomonadota bacterium | reverse complement strand
GCACGCCTGCATCGCGGGCGACGGGGCGCGCCTGGGCATTGACGCGGCGGAGCACAAGTTCCTGTCGATGACGAGCGAGGCCCGCAGCGTGTTCAACCGTGAGGTCCTGCGCATCGAGGATGGCGGGCAGGTCCGCGAGGCCAGGCGCGAGGCCGAGGGCGGGGACGGGCTGCATGACGAGGACGGCGACTTCGGCATCAACGAGTTCTTCGCCGTGACGCTTGTTCTCGCGCTCCGCGGCGCGCGCAGTGAGCTCCCGACGCCGCTCTCGACGCAGGCTGACGCGGACACGATGCTCGCGCGCCTCGCTGGCGTCACCGAGGACGAGATGGTCGCCTGCGAGATCATCTGGGAGCCCGCCGCTGAGAGCGACATCCTGACGGCCGACGACATGCTCGTGACCTACCCAGAGCTCGGACGCCTCCTCTGAGCGGCCTGAGGAGCCCTGCATGAGCCACCCCGACGTCACCGGCCCCGCTTGCGCCGCGCCACGCCCGCTCTCAGGCGAGGTGCGGGTCCCGGGCGACAAGTCCATCGGGCACCGCAGCCTCCTCATCGGTGCGCTCTGTGACGGGCCCGTCGAGGTGACGGGCTTGTCGCACGGCGAGGACAACCTCGCCACCGCGCGCATCCTCGGTCAGCTCGGCGTCCGCATCGCGCGCGGGATCGAGCCCGACGGGACCCCGTCGCCGCGCGCCACGGTCCACGGCGTCGGCCTCCGCGGCTTGTCGCCGCCCGACAGCCCGCTCGACTGCGGCAACTCGGGCACAACGATGCGGCTCATGCTCGGCATTCTGGCCGGCCAGCCCTTCGAGGCGACCCTCGTCGGCGACGCCTCGCTCTCGCGCCGCCCGATGCGTCGTGTGCTGACGCCGCTCGCACAGATGGGGCTCGAGGTCCTCAAGACGGCGGAAGGCGGACTTCCGCCGCTCACGGTGCGCGGCCGGTCCGTGTTGACCGAAATCGATTACGCCACGCCGGTCGCGTCGGCCCAGATCAAGAGCGCCATCCTGCTCGCGGGCCTCTACGCCGACGGCGAGACGCGGGTCACCGAGCCCGAGGTCTCGCGCGACCACACCGAGCGCATGCTCGCCTTCCTCGGTCGCCCGCCGCAGGCCCGCGCCCTCGACGTGCCAGGCGACCTCTCGAGCGCGGCCTTCGTCCTCGCGGCCGGCCTCCTCGTCCATGGCAGCGACGTGACCGTCCGGGACGTCGGCGTCAACCCGACCCGCACCGGCTTCCTCGACGTGCTCGCCGCGATGGGGGCCGCCGTCGAGGTCGGCGACCTCCGCGAGGTCAACGGCGAGCCCCGGGCCGACCTCCGCGTCACCCACGCCCGCCTGCGCGCGACGTCGGTCGCGGGGGCACTCGCGGTCAAGGCCATCGACGAGCTGCCCCTCATCGCGACCCTCGCCGCCCGCGCCGACGGCGTGACCCGCATCCGCGACGCCGCCGAGCTGCGCGTCAAGGAGTCTGACCGCGTCGCGCGGACGGCCACGATGCTGCGGAGCTTCGGCGTCACCGTCGATGAGCACCCCGACGGGCTCGACGTCCACGGCGCCCCCTCCGCCCCGCTGAGCGCGGGCGACATCCACGCCGACGGCGACCATCGCATCGCGATGTGTGCGACGATCCTCGGGCTCGTCGCACCCGCGGGCACGCGCGTCCACGGCGCCGACACGATCGCGTCGAGTTTCCCGAGCTTTTACGACGTCTTGCGGCAGCTCGGCGTCGACGTCGGCTGAGTCACGATCCGCTCAGGCGCCGATGCGCGCGAGGACGAAGTAATTGTCCGTCATCTGGCCCTTGCGCCAGGCGCGGCCGATGGTGATGCCGTCGCAGACGCGCCGCATGTAGTCGATCATGTCCGCGTAGATGAAGCGCGACAGGCCGAAGTGATTGTCGCGCACCTTGGGCCAGTTCGCGGGCAGCGGGGCGCTCTCGGGCGGGATGCGGTAGTAGTCGAGGCCGAAGGCGCCAAACGTCGCGTCGAGGCGGCCGACGAAGTAGCCCGGGCCCGCCGTCAGGAAGGTCCATGGGGTGTGGTTGTAGCCGTAGACCTCGCCAGGCTGGCCATCGGCCGCCGTGAATCGCTTTTCAAAGTGCGTGAAGGCCGGCAGCGAGTTCTTGCCGAGGTGGATGATCTCGCGGCCGAGTCGCGTCCCAGCGGGCACGAAATCGTCGACCCCGACAGCCCGACCGTCGCAGGCCTGCCAGAGGGACTCCATGTCCACCTTGCGCAGGCTGCGCACGAAGGTCACGCGTTCGCCCTCGGAACCAGCCTCGAGGCGGCGGGCGAGGGTGGGGAGGTCATTGAGTTCGGCCGCTGGGGCCGGGCGGAGGGAGGACAGGAGCGAAGCGAGGGCCATGGTGGCGTCTTAGCGCCCGCGCCGCCCGCTGTCGAGACGCGAGTCACGGCCGCGGCGCGCGAGGCGGTCAGTTCGCGTCCGCAGCGCATTGCGGGCGGGCTCGCGCCCTCAGAACTGCAGCCGTCCGACGGTCGTCACGACGATCGCGCTGTGGCTCTGGGCGCGGCGCGCGTTGGCGTTGTAGAGGTAGTCGCCGTCGTCTGCGAGCCAGCCGACAGCGGCCTCGTCGAGGTCCGTGTTCAGCTGATCCGTCCCCGAGACCGCGAAGTCCGCCTGCACCGTCAGCGCGAACGGTCCGAGCAGGAGATCGAGCCCCACGTGCGGCCGCAGCGTGTAGCCTGCGGGCTGTGTCGCGTAGGAGGCCGCCGAGGCTGTCCACGTCTCGCTCTGTGGGGCCACTGCGGCCCCGTTGATGCGGTTGATCGTGACCGTCCCGCGCAGGGCGTAGTCATTTTCGACCTGGCCGAAGTTCAGCCCCACGCCGACGCCTGCAAAGGGCCGCACCACGCCGGCCACGTCCCATGCGACCCGCACCTCGGGCATCACCTGGAAGAGCCGCCACGCCACCGTGGGCGCCGCCTCGACCTGGGCCGTGCCCTCGGTCCGTGTGCCGTCCGCGAGGGTCTCGTCGAAGGTCTCGGTGTAGCCCGCGCCCACGCTGAAGCGTCCGCCGTAGTAGCCGCCGCCGAGGCCGATCAGCAGGGCGGGCAGCGGCCCCTCGCTCTCCCAGAGGCGGACCCGCGCTGTCGCCGAGATCGCGAGCAGCTCGGCCCGGAGCTGCAGACCCTCGGCGGCCACGTCCATGGGCGGGATGAACTGCACGTCGGCCCCGACCTCGAACCATCCGCCGACGTTCACCCCGGCCACGGCGCCGAGCTGCGGCCATGGGAAGATGTTCGGGATCCGGTCGTCGACGTCGTCAAGCAGGTCGACGCCGCGTGCCACGTCGGGCAGGCGGTTGAAGATGCCGACACGCGTCATCAGGCCGAACTTGAAGCTCCCGGCATCATTCGAGATCCCCGATCCCGCGCCGAGCCCGACGGGCGCCATGACCGACGGCAGGTGCTGCGACATCCAGACGGGCAGGTTGACGCTCAGGCGCTCGAGATCTGCGCCGAAGCGCCCGAGGACCTCGGGGGGCACGTTCTCCGCGCGGGCGGCGGTCCCAGCGAGCGGGGCCATGGACGCGACAAGCGCGATGAACGCGAGGGTCAGTTTCGTGCGCATTCCGGTTCTCCTCTCCGCGGCGTCACCCCCGCGCAGTGCCGCCCTTACGGCGTCCGCGGCAGCACGACAAGGATGTCGGACACGCGGCGCTCGCCGAAATGGTCCGCGGTCGCGTTGTCGCTCGGGTAGTTGACGACACCGTTGACGCTGCCGTCGGGGATCCACATGGTCGTCGAGCCGCCCCCGTCGAGGTTCACGGCCTCGACCGCGCCAAGGCTGACCATGTGCTGCGCCAGATCGCGCATCGTCATGCCGCGCCCCGCCGCGGTGCGGCCATCGACCGTCACGAGCAGCATCTGGCCCGACCCCGTGACGCCGATCGCCGTCCGGTTGTGGCGGCCCGCGAAGAAGTCGCTCGTCTTCTCGGGTACGATGTCGACCGCGCCATTCGTCACGAGGTTTGGGTAGGCCCCGAGCGCGTGCCAGGCCGCGGCCCAGTCCTCGCCAGCCGGCACCCAGCGCCACATCGGCGCGTTGTCGCGGTCGACGCCGAAGCAGCGCTGCGCGGCCCCCGTCAGCCGATTCGCGGTCTTCAGGACGCCGCCGATCTTGACCAGATCGAGGGCAGGGCAGTTGCCCGCGCTCATGTCGAAGAAGCCGCCGTTGATTGCGGCCTGCGCCCGAAGCCCGGCTCCGACGGCCGAGGTTCGCGAGCAGGTGCCGGTGTAGTGCGGGCGGACCTCATGGCGCGCGAGGTCGATCTCCAGCACGTTGACGGTCTGTCGACCGCCGGCATGGTTGGCGTAGACCTTTTTTTTCCAGGTGAGACCCTCGGAAAGCTGGTTCTCTTGCCAAGTGTCGAGGACGGTCAGCTCGACCCCGAGGGTGTAGGCGCCCGCGGCGATGGTCCCGTCCGAGCGCTGGAACGAGTCGACCACGAGCCAGTGCGTGCCCGGACCAACCTCGCGGACGAGGCGCGTGTTCGCCCGCGCGACGCAGGGCGCGGTGCGGCTGCCCGCAACCGGTGGGGCCGCGAGCAGATGGAGGTCGACATCGACGCCGCTCGCCTCGAGGACCTCTGCGACGAGGGTGCCCGCGGCCGCCACCTCGAGGCGGTAGATGCGCTCTGGGCCCGCCTCGCTGGTGGTCGCGGCGCAGTCGTAGCGATCGAACAGGTTCGACGGGGCGCCCGCGGTCGTGTGGTGCCGGACGAGGGGCCACGCGTCCGCGACGTGCGGGTCGTCGAGGGTGCCAAGGGGCTCGGACGCGGGCTCGGGCGGCTCGCGTGTGTCTGCGCGTCCGCCCGCGTCGCCGGCGTCCTCCGCGACGACATCGTCGGCCGTGTCGCCTGCTGGCTCCGGCCCCGCGTCGGCGCTCCCGGTCGGGCCGTCGAGGTCCGGACCGATCAGGCCCGCGTCGCTGGAACCTCCCGGGGTGGTCGCATCGCCGAGCAGACCCGCATCGGCGTGCGCCGCGTCGTCGAACCCCGCGTCGGAGGCCGACGTTGTGGTCGGGGTCGCCCCCACCGGCGCCTGGTGGCGCGCGAGGCGGTAGGCGGCCTCTGGGCCAGAGGCCGCGTCGCAGCCCACGAGGGGAGCGGCGATCAGCGCGAGCAGGACGGGCAGGGTGGAGCGCATGGGCGCAACCTGCCTCTGTGCCTTCGGCGCCGCAAGAGGCAGGACGCGTTCAGCCACGCCGTGGCTTGCGTCGCGCGGGCCTGAGCGCCTCGCCCGCCTCGAGGGCCGCGATGAAGGCGCCCGCCATGTTGGCCTCGAGCGCCGAGCAGACCGCATTTCGGGCCTCGATCTTCAGGCGATCCGAGACGTTCCGGAGTCCGAAGTCGGCGCCCGCCTCGGCGAGCAAGGTGATGATGCGCGCCATCTCGGGTTCGAAGGTGAAGCCGACGGTGCAGGTGATGAGGTCGTACAGCGGGGGCTCG
>SYAK01000005.1 GCA_005788935.1 Pseudomonadota bacterium | reverse complement strand
GCCTGAGCAGCCCCCGCGGCTGCCTGAGCCTCCGTGCCTGCCTGAGCCCCCGCGGCTGCCTGAGCGCCCGCGCCCACCTGAGCAGCCCCCGCGCTCGCACTCACCTGAGCCCCAGCGCCCGCCTGAGCCCCCGCGGCCTCAGCCTGAGCCCCAGCGCCAGCCTGAGCAGCCCCAGCGCCAGCGCCACTCGCTTGCGCGGCGGTCTGAGGACCACCTGCCTGAACGCCGGCCGCGCCACCCGCATCGCCGAGGACTTGCGCCCCGTCGCCACCGGTCCCGCCAGCGGCCGCGTTCGGGCCCGCGTGCGACGCCGTGACCGATCCTGGCGACGCAGCCTCATCGCGCGTCGGCTTCATCTGGACACTCGCGGGAGCCAACCGCCGGACGCCCTCGTCGAAGGTCTCCCCGCGCAGGCTAGCCCGCGCGCTCGAGGCAGGCCTCTCCCCCGTGCGCTGAACAGCGCCTTCGGTCACCGACTTCTCGCGACCGCCCTTTTCGCTGTTCAGACGCTCCATCCTCGGCCTCCGGGGTACGATGATGCGGCCCGGAGCAGGCTTCGCAGCACGTCGGGACCTGCTGAAGCCGACGGACCCGGAACGCTATGAGTTTCCTGAGTCCGAGCTGCACCGACCGACCGTGCCCCCAGACTATGGATGATTCGCCCCGCGCACGCAAGGCCGGGCGCCCCGCAGAAGCGATCCCGCTCAGAGGAGCTTCATGAAGGCGTCGACGAGCCCGACCATGCTCTCGCCCACGATGAGGCCGGCCGCGAAGACGACCATGAAGCGCGTGTGCCAGTCTGGGGCGAAGCGCTTGATGACCGCCCCGGTGACGCCGCCGAGGAACATCGAGACGCCATTGTAGCCCGGGATGCAGAAGGCGATGCCGATGGCGGTCGGGCTCGGGACCCACGGCCGGACCTTGGCGGGCACGAGCTTCTCGACGATGGACATCAGGACGCCCGCGAGGGCCGCGATCTGGATGGCGTCGAGCACACCGGGCGGCAGGCGGTCGAGGCCGTCGCGCAGCACCTCGGCGACGCTCTTCCACTGCGCGACGGCAGGCGCGGGCCACTCGGTCGTGAGCAACATGGCGGCCGGATCGGGCACGAGGATGAGATAGGCGAAGGCGCCGATGAGCGAGCCCGAGATGACGCCAACACACTGGGACAGAACCTGCGCGCGCGGCGAACAGCCGATCATGAGCCCGGTCTTCAGGTCGTGCATCATGTCGCCCGCCTGCGAGGCGGACCCGCCGGTGATGTTGGCGGCCATCAGGTTGGTCGACACGTTGCCGGGGTCGGCGACGCCGAAGGTCAGCTGCGTCACCTTGCCCATGGCCCCGACGGGCGTGATGTTGGTCTCGCCCGAGACGCGCAAGGCCACGACGGCGAGGATGAAGGTCAGCGCGATGCCGAGGATCGCGATGTGCGGCGCCATGTCGAACAGCGCCGCGGCGGCGATGACGGTCACGAGCCCGATGACGAACATCGCGCCCCAGAGGACCCGCGGCGAGACCTCGTGCGCGAGGTCGGCCGACACCTTCTCGCCAGCTCCGCGGCGGAAGGCGCGCACCATGGCCGGCGCCGAGAAGGCGAGCGACGTCAGCGAGCTGGTCACGAGCATCGCGACGCCCGGCCACAGCAGCCACTCGACCATCGACTTGAACCAGGGCTTGCCCTCCGGACCGGGCGCCACGACGCCGCTGTCGAGCAGACCGAGCCCGATGATGCCCCAGGCGATGACGGCGCCAATCACCATCCACGCCCCCGTGCGGACGCCGACGATCATGCCCGAGCCGAAGAGCATGACGGACGGATCGAGCGCGAAGGTCAGGTTCAGCGGCGTCACGGCCGAGACGCCCTTGGCCGCGAGCGCCGAGCCCGAGGCGGCCGAGAACGAGCCTGGCAGGCCGACGGGCGCCCATCCCTGGGTCAGCGACACGACCTTCAGCGCGGCGGCGCCGACGGCACCACCGAGCAACGCTTTCAGCCGCGCCATCGCCTCCGCGCCGCGGGCGTACATCTCGCGCAGCGTCTCGGCGGTGGCCACTCCCGAAGCGAAGGGCAGGCGGTCCTCGATGAGCATCTGGCGGCGGAAGAGGACCGCGACGAAGACGCCGAGGATGGAGCAGCACAGGATCCACAGCGCGAGCGAGGTCCAGGACCACTGGTAACCGCTCAGGATGGTCAGCGCCGGCACGGCCGACACGAGGCCCGCGGACGAGATCGAGGCCGCCGCCGACGCTCCGGTCTGGGCGACGTTGTTCTCGAGCATGTTGTAGTCGCGCGTCCCGAAGAGGTTTCGCCCGAGGCCCTGCCAGAATCCGTAGCCGACAAGACACGCGGCGATGGACATGTTGAAGCCCCAGCCGACCTTCAACCCCGCGTAGATGTTGGTGACCGACAGCACACCGCCGATGACGGCCCCGGTCAGGATGCCGCGGGCGGTCATGTGCGGGGTCTGCGTGTCGACGGGCGGAATGGCGTCGTGGGACGGCGATGCGGTCGTGGTGTCGCTCATGCGGCGGCGATATCACGAGGCCGCGGGCCCGCGGAACGGCAAAACGGACGATTTCGCCCAAGGAATGACCGGCATGCGACAGCGTGTGCGATTTGACACACCGGTCGCAGACGTCGAGACCGCGCCCCGAGGTTGGGTCCGATACGCCCGTCGGTCAGCGGTAGCGTGGCAGGCGCACGAGGCGCAGGACCCGCTCTCGGGCGGCGCGCACCTGGGCTGGGTCGCTCAAGACGGCCCGCCCCGGTTCGAAGCGGATCGTCGCCTCGACCTGGTCGCGGTTGTAGACGAGCGCCACGGCCTCGAGGTCGCCCTGACCAACCTGCCAGGCGGCCCCGTCCGGGTCGTTCGCGATCGCCTCCATCGTGCCCGCCGCGTACTTCCGGACCACGCGGGTCGGCGAACGATCCTTCATGGCGGTCTGGTAAACCCGCAGCATGGGATCGCCGAGCTTTTGGCCCGGGTAGTCGCACCGCAGACTCAGCCCGGTGCCAAAGTCCGAGCTGCGCGGGACCCCGGGCTTCAGGTCGAGGCCGAGGGCGGCCGACAGCTCGGCTTGCGTGTAGGGGCACACGACGATGTCCTCGACAGGGCGCGGGACGGGCGGCGCCGCGCGGGCGTCGTCGTGTGCGGCAAGTCCGAGCACGACGGCCACTCCGAGATCCTGCCAGCGACGTCCCATGGCTCCCTCCTGCGTGTTCGCGCCGCGCGCTTCGCCGGCGTCCTGGTTCGATGGCGCCAAGCATCGAACCGACGGCGGGTTCGGGTCAAGCCGTCCTGTGCGGGCCCGTCACGTGGGCCGGTCCGTGCGCGTCGGGCGCGCCGGTCAGGCGACCTTCAGGACGATCTTGCCAAAGGTCGTATTCGACGCGAGCAGCGCGTGCGCGGACGCAGCCTCCGCGAGCGGCAGGACGCGATCGATGACGGGACGGACCGCGCCGCGGACGAGCAGCGGGACCACGTGGCGCGCGAAGGCCTGCGTGACCGCCAGCTTTTCTTCGAGCGGTCTCGAGCGCAATACAGTGCCGACAATCGTGGCGCGCTTGCGCAGCATCAGGCCGAGGTCGACCTCGGCGCGGGCCCCCGCGAGCAGCCCGACGACGACGATCCGTCCGCAAGGCGCGAGGCAGGCGAGATCTTCCGCGAGGTTGGCGCCACCGACGAGCTCGAGGACGAGGTCGGGGGTGCCGACGCGGCTTGCGAAGCGCCCGTCGGCCTCGGGAACGACGCCGAGGTCGACCCCGAGCGTCGCCGCGCGCGCGAGCTTGTCAGAGGTTCGCGCGGTCCCGACGACGCGGGCCCCGAGGGCGCGCGCGAGCTGCACCGCCGCGCACCCGACGCCGCTGCCGACGGCTGTGATGAGGACCGTCTCGCCCGCCGTCAGCCCGCCCTGCGTCACCATCGCGTCCCAGGCCGTGATGAAGGCCTCCGGGACAGCGGCCGCCGCGTCGAACGAGAGGTCGTCGGGGATGCGGGCGACAGCGCGGCTGTGGGTCACGACGTACTCGGCGTAGGACCCGCCACCGCAGAGGCCGAAGACCCGGTCTCCGACTTGCCAGCCGCCGACGCCTTCCCCGACGGCCTCGATTTCCCCGGCGAATTCCAACCCGGGGATGTCCTGCGAGGCGTCGGGCGGGGCGGGGTAAAGGCCCATGCGCTGCAGGAGATCCGCGCGGTTGACGGCCGTCGCGTGCACCTTGACGCGGAGCTCGCCGCGCCGTGGCTCGGGCGTTGGGACGTCGCGCAGCGCGAGCACCTCGGGACCACCCGAGCGCGTGATGACGATGGCCTTCATCTTCACGGGGCCTCCCGGACGGCCAGAGGGAGCGTCCCGCTCAGTCGATGCGGCGCAGCTTCATCTGGACGTCGCCCGAGTAATGCATCGCGAAGCCGCGGACGCACGCGCTGAGGTAGCGGTCGTAGTCGTCGAAGACCTGGTCGCCCCAGGTGCGGCGGATGTGGGCCTCGTGGAGACGCATGCGGCGCAGCCACTCGGCCGTCGTCTTGCCGTAGTCTTCGCGGCGCATCTCGAGCGTCACGAGCTCCCAGCGCGGGTTGATGGCGCAGATGAGCTCCTCGAGGCGCGGGTTGAGGCCGCCCGGGAAGATGACGTCGGCCGTGAACTGGAGGTCGCGGAGGTGGTCGCGGTTGCGCGGCACGCGGTTGCGCAGGATGGCCTGGAAGCCGAAGCAGGCGCCGGGCTCGACCCACTCGGCGAGCTTGTTGAAGTAGGCGCGGTAGATGTCGACGGCCTTGCCCGCCTTCGCCTGCTCGGGCGAGCAGAGGTGGTCGATCATCTCGACCGAGACCAGCGCGTCGAACTTCTTGTCCGGGTTGTACGTCGCGTAGTCCTGGATGAGGAAGGTCGCGTTCGGGATGTTGCGGTCGACGCAGTACTTCCACTGCTCGGTCGACAGCGTGATGCCGACGGCTTCCTTGCAGCCGAGCCGCGTCATCACGTCGACCGCCGAGCCCCAGCCGCTGCCGATGTCGAGGACGCGCTTGGTCTTGTCGACCTCGGCGAACTGGTAGAGGAGGCGCGCCTTGTTCTCCTGCGCGAGCTCGAGCGTCGGGTGCTCGGCGTCGAAGACCGCGCTCGTGTAGTGCATGTTCTCGTCGAGCCAGAGCTTGAAGAAGTCGTTGGACACGCTGTAGCTCTGGTCGATTTCGGCCTGCGTCGAGGTCATCGTGGCGGTCTCCGTCGTGGGTGGGTGCGCGCGTGCGCCGCAGCGAAACGGCCAGTCGCCCGTTCGCCGCGATATGGCACGGCGCGGGACGCAACGGCAAGCCTCAGGCCTGCCAAAGGCATCGACCGAGCGGGCGCTCGGTGTCCCATGCGGTCCGAAGCGACGGCCTCGGCGCACCGGACAGGCCGCTCCGAGCGGGCGCTCGGGTCACGGAGCCCGCGGCGCAGGGTAGCGATGGTCGAACGGGCGCACCTCGGCGCAGGGGCGACACATCGCGTTCGGCAGGCCCGAGTTGCGTCGCGTGCGGCCGGCCACGGC
>SYAK01000351.1 GCA_005788935.1 Pseudomonadota bacterium | reverse complement strand
CGAGAGGGCTGCAGCAGGTCGAGCGGGCGCAGGACGCCGTAGACGCCCGACAGACTCGCGAGCCGATGCGCGGCCGCGAGCAGGGTCTCCCGATCGAGCGTCGGGCCGTCGAGGCCCGTGTAGACGTCGCCCGCGAACGCGAGCGCGGCCGGCTTGGCGTTGTTCGCGTCGTGGGTCGGGGTCCAGTCCGTGAAGCGCTCGCGGTTCAGCTCGGCGAGCGGCTCGCTGAGGTCCATCAGGGCCGCGAGCGCCCGCGTGTCGAGCTTCTTCGCGACCTTGTGGAGGGCCTTCGTGTCGGTCATCAGCCCCGGCGTCGTCACGGGCAGCGACGCATCCCAGGGACCGAAATCGAGCTTCTTGGCAGGTGACAGCAGCGCCAGCATGGTCGGCACGTTGGCACGCCGGGCGGGCCTGTCAAGCCTGCTTCAACGGCTCGCGCGCATGGCTGCCAGCGCCTCGACGGCGCCCTGCATGTCATGTCGCCCAGCGGCCACCATCGCCGCGACGACCTGCGGGACCTCATGCGGGGTGGCACCCGCCTGGACGGCGAAATTTCGCGCGTGCAGGCGCATGTGGCCCTTCTGGATGCCCTCGGAGGCCAGCGCGCGCGTCGCCGCGAGGTTCTGCGCCAGACCGACGGCCGCGACGACCTCGGACAGCTGGCTCGCCGACGTCGTCCCGAGGACCTTGAAGTTCGCCTTGACCGCCGGGTGGACCGCGGTGATGCCGCCCACGGTCCCAAGTGCCAGCGGCACGTCCATGCGCCCGACGAGGTCGTCCCCTTCGACGCGCCACCGCGCCATCGCCGTGTAGCGCCCCTCGTAGGCCGCGAAGGCGTGAGCTGCGGCCTCGACGGCGCGGAAGTCCTGACCAGTCGCGAGGAGCACGGCGTCAATGCCGTTCATGATGCCCTTGTTTGCCGTCACGGCCCGATACGGGTCCGCCTCGGCGAAACGCGACGCCTCGACCACGCGGCGGGCCTCGTCGGGGTCCATCGCGTGGTCACCGCCGCCCGGAGCGAGCGCGACGCGCCCCTCGACCGCCACGCGCCGGTGGATCGGCAGGTTCGACAGGATCCGCAGCCCGACGCGCGAGCCCGTCCACGCCTCGAAGAGCGGGGCGGCCGCCTCGGCCATCGAGTTGACCGCGTTCGCCCCCATCGCGTCACGCACGTCGACGTGGAGGTGGATGCACGCGATCGGCTCGCCGTCACCCGTGACGAGGCGGCGCACGCGGGCGTCCCGGAAGCCCCCGCCCGCCGCGACGAGGCGCGGATGGAGCGCGTTGAGCACCGTCGCGAGCTCGGCCTTGTGGTCGGCGAGGGCGTCCTCGAGGATGGGCGCGGGCGGCGGCTCGGGAAAGTGGATCTGCCCGATCATGATCGGGTTGTTGGCGGTCGCCTCGATGCCGCGACCAGCCCGCAGCAGGCGGGCCGCGAAGGAGGCCGCTGCGACGACCGAAGGCTCTTCGATGACCATCGGGACGAGGTAGTCGACGTCGTTGACCCGAAAGTTGGTCGCGAACCCGAGCGGCAGCGAGAAGCGGCCGACGTTGTTTTCGCTCATGTTGGCCGCGATAGCTTGCGGCAATCCGTTGTCCGGACTCTCGAGGGCCGCGAGGTCGGCGCGTGCGAGCCCGGCGAAGGCCGCGACCGCGTCGAGGCGGGCCTCGGTCGAGAGGCGCGAAAATCCGGGCAGGCGGCTGTTGCGGGTGTCGGTCATGGCGGCAAATCTCCAGCGGAGCCGACGCTATGCCGCGGCGGCGCGTTCGGTTTCAGGGAGTCTGGTCTCGAGGCGGCGCGGTGGTCGGGCAGCGAGGTGCCACGATGCGCTCCCGGACCTTCAGCGCCGCGCTATCGAGGCGCAGCACCGTGCCCGAGCTCTCGCCGCTCAGGGTGACGAGCGCGTCTCCGTCGGGCCGCGGGAAGAGCGTGCTGCCGTAGGCCTCGGTCGGCAGCGCGTCCTCCGGGACCAGCGCGACGATCCGCTCGAAGGCCCCCGTCTTGCGGTCGTGCACCGCGACGCGCTTGCCGCCCTGCTCGAGCAGCACGATGTCGGTCTCGCGCAGCCAGACCGAGGGCTGATACGCGCCGAAGTAGCCCCGGCCGCCAACGCCTCCGAGGTGCTTGCCGGTCTTCGGGTTCAGGAACCACGCCTCTCCGCCCGGCCCGGCACAGACGTCGACCGCGACGAGCAGCAGGTCGCCGACGAAGCGCGCTCCGCCGCACAGCATGCTGTTGTTCCTGTAGGTGTGTTTTTTCAGGAGCTTGCCAGTCGCGGTCGCGAACACGAGGAAGCGGTGCAGCCGGCGCGCTGTCGCCACGTCGTCGTCGGACGGGCCGACGCTGTAGACGACCATGCGCCCGTCTTCGCTGAACGAACGCCACCGGACGCGGCCCTCGCCTAGCGGGACCTCCTTGCAGGGGGCGCCCGCGGGCGCGCAGACGGTGTGGCGGTTACCAGCGGTCGCGAGCGCCTCGGCGTCGAGCACCTCGACCCCGGCTGGCGCGTAGCGCGCGGTGCGGACGGCGTCCGTGGGCGCGGGGCGGGTGGTCAGCGCGCGCGTCGTGGGGTCGAAGCCGAAGCAGGTCGCCTCGGGCGCCCACACGCAGAGCTCGACGGCGGTGCCGTCGAACCAGACGCCGGCCTCCCCCGCCGGGACGCAGGCTGGAGGTGCGGGCCGGGCCGCCTCGATGCGAGCGGCTGGCTCGGGGACTGGCGCGGCTGCAAGCGCTGGCGACGCGCCCAAGGCGGTGAGCAGGGCGCACAGGGTGGTGCGGATGGGGTGTCGCATGGGCCTCCTGGGCGGATGGTGCCGAAGCGCGCTCCGCAGCGCCAGCGCGACCACGTGGTGTGTCAAAATGCACGATGTCGCGAAGTGCGCGACATGTGGCGTTCGGTCGCCCGGCTGGCTGCGCGGTCTGCGCCCCGAGCCTCGCGAAACCGGGTGCTCGCGCCCGTCCTCACGTCGTCGGAGCAGACCGGCGCTGGCCATTCCGGCCGACGCTCGACGAGCGCCCCAGCCGGGCTGTCACCCACCGGTGGCCCGCCGACGCTCGGCGTCGCGGCGTCGCCGGAAGGCGTCCAGGTTTACCACGTTGCCCGGCCCGGTGCCGCCTTCGCCGCGCGCTGGGCCGCGCTCGTTGCGCGCGAGACGGCCGCCGAGCCACCACAGGATGGGCCACGCGATCATGAACGTGATGATTTCGACAAGGAACATGGGCCCTCAGGGTATCGATGCCGTCGACGTCGGGTCAACGCAAAGCGTTGGTGCGAAGGGTCTCAGAGAGGGGCAGGGGGCTCGAGCAGGGCCCGAAGGGGGTCCCAGTCGAACGAAGCGACAGCCTTCCGGGCGGCCTGCGCAAGGTCGGGCCAGCCAGCCTCGAGCGCTCCAGCCAGCGCCTGAACGTTCACGTAATCCGCTGCGTCCACGGCATCGAGCAATGTGATCCGGAGCGCTTCGGGCAGCGGCGCGCGTGTCTGCGGCGTGGCATGCGACGGTGCGGCGGGCGCATGGCCCTCGACCGCCTCGAAGTCTCCCTGCGACAGGTCGAGCAGGCGCGTCAGGAGCGCGCGCAGCTCGGCGTTGCGCACAGGCTTGCGGATCCAGGCTGCCGCGCCAGCCTCTGCCGAGCGCCGCTCGAGATCATCGAAGACCGAGGCCGAGACGAGCACCGCAGG
>SYAK01000350.1 GCA_005788935.1 Pseudomonadota bacterium | reverse complement strand
GCGTCGCCCTGTGGACGCTGCCTGCGGGCACCACCCCGACGGCCAGCGTCGCCATTACACCCATCGCCGACGGCGACCTCGCCATCGAGCCCGGTGCGCGCGAGGTCGTCGAAGGGACGTCGGTCATGTCACCCGCGAGCGCCACCGTCATCGGCGTCATCCCGCACATGCACCTGCTCGGGCGCGCCATCTCGCTGTCGGTCACGCGGTCGCTGAGCGCGGAGACCCACTGCCTCGCCGACATCCCGCGCTGGGACTTTCACTGGCAGCAGGTCTACCAGTACAAGGTGACCGACCATGTCCCGCTCTACTTCGGAGACACGCTGACGCTCCGCTGCGTCTACGATAACAGCCCCGAGAACCAGGCGGTCGTCGACGGCGTCCGGCAGACCCCGCGGCTCGTGACCTGGGGCGAGGGGACGCTTGACGAGATGTGCCTCGCCTACATCGTCACGACCGCCCCGTGGGGGATGGCCGCCGAGGGGCGCTGCCCCGGCTCGAAGACGTGCATCACCGCCTGCCCCGAGGCCGACGTCCTGTGCGCGGTCGAGTGCCTCGCGCAGGCGGGCCAGGCCTGTACCGAGTGCGCCCTCGAGCCGCTGTTCGTCGAATGTGGCCGCCGCGCCTGCGGTCCGACGCTCGCAGGGCTCGGCGGTTGCATCCAGCAGAGCCCGACACCCGACGACGTCCTCGGGGCCGCGTTCAACCACTGCCGCGCAGCACTCGACGCGCACTACGCCTGCCTCGCACCCCACCTGCGCGCGGGCGATTGCGACGCGGATCTCGCCCCCTGCGACCTCGGATTCGCCCCATGAGCGTGACCCGACACCGAGTCCTCGTGGCCCTGACCTCCGCAGCCGCGATCGCGATGACCGCCTGCGACAGCGATGGCACCACGTCCGCGCCCGCCGACGCCGCCCTCACGACCGAGACCAGCGCGCCAGGTGGCGACGCCGAGCCCGGCCTCGACGCGACGAACAGCGGGCCCGACAGCGCGTCGTCAGCCGAGGACCCGGTCACGTCCATCTGCGACGACGATGGCTACCGCGAGCCACCACCCGACGACACCGCCGACATCGGCCCTGCCGTCTCGGCCTACCTGCCGAGCGACCCGAAGGCCTTCATCCGTGAGGTCCTGACCGCACGCTACCCGCTCGGGGCGTTCCTCGTGGCCGAAGGCCTCGCGACAGGCGGGCGGATCGGCGACTGCGTCAACGCCTTCGTCGGCGACACCGGCTCGGCCGCCTCTGTCCTCGCGAGCCTCTCGACCGTTGTCCACGAGTGCGGCCACTTCGTCGACCTCGCCGCGACGACGTTCTCGACCTTCCACTATCGGGTCACCGCGTCCCTCGCCTTCACCTGCCCGCGCATCGGCAACGGCCTCGCCCGCTCGCGCCTGAACGAGGACCCGTACGCCGACCTCCTGCCAGAGGATTTCTACCGCCCCGTCTACCTCGACGGAGACCCCGACAACGCGACGGTCGAGGGCGGCGATCAGGGCTACGACTCGGTCCTCGAGGAGACGCTGCAGTACATCAACTCGCTCGCGACGGACTGGGCCTTCCGCGACCGGCTGCAGCGAGGCCAGTCCATCTCGGCCCGCGACGGCCTCCTCACCTTCCTGTGGTACCTGACGCGCTACCTCCGCCTCGCGCGGACCGAATACCCATCCGAATACGACAAGATCCATGACTCCGCCTGCTGGCGTGAGGCGACCCTGACCCTCTGGGGCCGCGCCTGGCAGTACCTGACGCTGACCGACGGCGAGGCGTCCCTCGGGCTACGTGACGACGTGCTCCTCGATCTCGCGACGACGCCCGAGCTGCTCGCCGAAATCGACGCGTTGCGCGACGCCGCGGGGTGCCCGTGACCTCCGTGTTCATGCTGTTCGCCGATGTCGCAGGCGGCGGAGACGGGGCCTCGAGCCTCTTCTGGCTCCTCCCGCCAGCGGGGTTGGTGTTCGGCCTGTGGCTCGGGGCCCGGGCCCGCCGCGACCGCAACCCGGGGCGCTCGAAGGACGACTGACGTGGACACGCACGCGGAGAAGGCCCGGGGCAGCGCGATGGGACGCGCCATGACGGCACGCCTTGCGGGTGCCTCTCCGGCTGTCTTTGCGCTCTTCGCGATCTTCGCGGCGTTTGGTACCTATTTTTGCATGTACGCCTACCGCAAGGCCTTCGTCGCCGCCGCCTTCGCGACGACGGTCGAGCTCGGTCCGCTCGGCGTCCTCGACCTGAAGGTCGTCTTCGTCAACGCCCAGATCCTCGGATATGCCGTCTCGAAGTTCGCGGGGATCAAGGTCGTCTCGGAGACCGGCGAAGCCACGCGCGGGCGCGCCATCGTTCTGCTCATCGCGGCGGCCGAGCTCGCGCTGCTCGGCTTCGCGCTCACCCCGGCCCCATGGAGCGCCCTCTTCCTGTTCCTGAACGGGCTCCCGCTCGGGATGATCTGGGGGCTCGTCTTCTCCTTCCTCGAGGGCCGCAAGACGACGGAGCTGCTCGGCGCGGGCCTCAGCGCGAGCTACATCGTCGCCTCGGGCGCCGTGAAGACCGTCGGCGCCCTCACCCTTGGTCTCGGCGTGCCAGAGGCCTGGATGCCCGCGGTCGTCGGGCTCGGCTTCTTCCCCCTGCTGCTGACCTTCGTCTGGCTCCTCACGCGGCTTCCGCCACCGTCGGTCGAGGACGTGGTCTCGCGCACCCGGCGCGAACCCATGGACGCCGCCGCCCGGAGCGCCTTCTTCCGGGCCTTCGCCCCCGGACTCCTCGCGCTGACCGCCCTCTACTTCCTGCTGACCGCCTATCGCTCCATCCGCGACGACTTCGCCCCCGAGATCTGGCGCGACCTCGGGTTCGGCGCGAGCCCGGCCATCATGACGTGGTCCGAGCTGCCAGTCGCCTTCGGGGTCCTCCTCGGGCTCGCTGCGATGATGCGTATCCGAGACAACCGCAAGGCCTTGCTTGCATCCCATCTCATGATGGCGGCTGGCACGACGCTCGTCGGTCTGTTGACGCTCGCCTTCGACGCGGGCCTCCTCGGTCCCGAGGGCTGGATGGTCGGCGTCGGACTCGGGCTCTACCTCGCCTACGTACCGTTCGGGAGCATGCTGTTCGACCGCCTGATCGCCGCCTCGGGACGGGCGGCCACCGCCGCCTTCATGATCTACGTGACCGACGCGGTCGGCTATGTCGGCTCGGTCGCTCTCTCGCTCGTGAAGAGCCTCGGCGCCCCCGACCTCAGCTGGCTCGCCTTTTTCCGCGTGACGAGCTACGCCACCGCGGTCGTCTGCACCGCCTGCTTCCTCGTCTCGGCGCTGTACTTCGCCCGCCAGACGTTGCGTCCGCAGGTAACGCCGGGGACTTGAAAAACGGACCGGACTCGGGCCACACTGCGGGGCCATCGTCCCCTCGCGTCCACCCGTGGAGCTGCGCATGCCGACCACCGCCCATCATCTCCGGCTTCCCGCCCTCCTGCTGTTGTCGATGTTCGCTGTCGCGGCCTGCGGTGGCGACGACGACACGGGCGACCCCTACGCGCCCCGACGGGTCGAGACGTCGACCTCGAGCGTGGCCGTCACCGCGGGCGAGCGGGTGGAGGTCGCCTGCACCTTCTTCACCCGCGACGACGCGCCCGTCGTCGGTCTGCCCTTCGATATCCGCGTGACACCGGCCGAGGGCGTCTCGCGCGACGGCGCGACCGTCACCTTCACGAAGACGGGCGTGTTCGCGGTCGCCTGTGCCTCGGCCGACGGCGCTCTCGTCGACAACACGCCGACCTCGGTGACCGTCTCTCACGGCGTCGCGGCCCGGACGACCCTCGTGATCGACCCCGCCTCCTTCGCGGCGGGCGAGTCGACAGCGGCCACCTGCCTCGCCTTCGACGCCTTCGGCAATCAGGCTGGCGCGAACCTGCGCCTCGAGTCCGAGCCGGCCACCGGACTGACCTTCGGCGAGGTCGACATGGTCTCGGGCGCCGCCACGATTGGCGGGCGACAGACCGGGACCTGGGAGGTCACCTGCTTCGCCATCAACGTCACCGACCTCGGCCGCGCCGGCGTCACCGTAGCCCCTGGCCCGCGCAAGGGCATTCGCCTCAAGGCCCTGCCCGAGGCCCTCGCCTACGCGGTCGGCCAACCGGTCCGCATCGAGGCCGAGGGGGTCGACGCCTGGGGCAACGGCCTCGGGACCGTCGTCCCGATCGCGGGCCTCGACGCGACACCCGCGGGGGCCCACAGCGTGTCGGGCGACGCAGCCGACCGTATCCGCTTCAACCGGGAGGGGCGCTTCACGGCCTCCGCCCACGCCGCCGACGCACCCGACCAGACCGCGACCCTCGACCTCGCGGTCGACGAGACAGCCCCTGTCATCACGCTCGAGCTCCCCGCACGCGGCGTCGTGACCGACTCCCTCCAGACGCTCCGCTTCAAGGGGACCGTCACGGACAACCTCGGTGAAATCGAACGCTTCCGAATCGCAGGGACGGACGTCCCCGTGGCCGACGGGAGCGGCGCCTTCGACGTCTCGCTGCCACTCGCCTACGGCCTCAATCTGTTCGATATGGTCGCCGCCGATCCCTATGGCCACGAGGCCCTCGCGACGCGCGCGGCCGAGCGCTCGAGTGACTTCTACGCGCTCTCGGGCCGAACCCTCGCGACCGACGCCATCGAGAGCGCCATGGCCGTCGTCCTGACGCAGCAGGCGATCGACGACGGGGTCCAGAACGACGGCAAGCGCGACGACCTCGCGTCGATCGTGAAATACGTCCTCGAAAACATCAACTTCGCAGAGTTCATCACGAACCCGATCGTGCAGTTCCCGTGCATCGGTGGCACCTGCCACGTCGACCTGACGGCCGTGACCTTCGAGAGCGTCACGGTGAACATGCCGCTGAAGGACGGACGCATCGGCATCGAGGCCATCCTCGGCGGCTTCGGCGGCACACTCCAGCTCGCGTTCCCGTGCTCGACGCCCGTCCTCTGCTCCAGCAACCCGATGCTGCTGCCTGGCACGCTCGGCATCGAGCGCATCCTGGTCAGGGCGGACCTCGCGCTCGCGATCGTCAACGGCGAGGTGCAGGCCTCGGCCGAGAACACCGACGTCGAGCTCGAGAACATCACCGTCGACCTCCAGGTCCCGCTCGGGCTCGGAGCCCTGACTTCGGGCCTGCTGAACGCGCTGCTCGACGCCATCGAGGCCCCCATCATCCTCGTCGTCGAGCAGGTCATGATGGCGGTCATCCAGGACCAGGTCGCCAACGCCTTCGGCAGCCTGTTTTCGGCCTTGAACCTCGACCTCGACTTCGACCTGCCCGCCATCGTCCCGGGCCGCGAACCCAACACCATCAGCCTCGAGACGCGCCCGCAGGACATCAGCATCAACCCGGAGCGCATCCAGCTGCGCATGGACGCCCTCGCCGCAGCGCAGAACCCGTCGCGGCCGCACCCACACCTCGGAAGCATCGGCCACACCGGCTGTGCCCCAGCCCGAGCACTGACGTCCCCACCGCCCGCCCCCATCACGGTCGGGCTGCATGACGACCTCATCAACCAGCTGCTGTTCGCGGTATGGGAGGGCGGGACGTTGAACGTGGCCCTCACCCCGCCGGCTTCGGACGCGCTGCTCGGCAGCTTCGGATTCAACGGCGCGACGCTCACCGTCGACGCGCTGCTGCCGCCCGTCTTCAACGCGTGCCAGCCCGTACTCGACTCGGGCACGCGTGACCCGGCGATCGTCGACCGTGCGCAGCTAGGCGAAATCTATGCCGAAATCAAGCTCCCGTGGGATGGGGCAGAGGCGCGCATCGCCCTCTGGATCATGGCCGAGGCCCCGCTGCAGGTGACCTTCGAGGAGAACGCCGAGGGCGTCCGCGTCGCGCGCCTCGTCCTCGACGAAATCACCCCGCTCTTCGTCGAGGTGGTCGCGAACGAGGGTCCGTTCGAGGGAGACGACGCGGCGATCCAGGGGCTCGTCAGCGACCTGCTCATTCCGCAGATCCTGACGACGGTGCAGGACTCGGCGGCCTTCGCGCTGCCTTCGATCGATCTTGGCGCCCTGACGACAGCCGTCCCGCCAGGGACGACGATCAACCTGAACGTCCAGAACACGGGGCGCGACAACGCCTATCTGACGATCTTCGGCAAGCTCGAGTGAGCCGCCGCGACCTCACGAGCGGGACCTGCGGCCGCCCGCGACCCGATGCGGGTCTGGCACCCGGAGCGCGCCGACCATGTTGATCCTCGGGCTCGATCCGGGCACCCACGTGACGGGCTGGGGCGTCATCGACGCGGCGACAGGCCAGGCGCCGCGTCACGTCGACCACGGCTGCATCCGTACGGTCGCCGCTCAGCCCCTCGACGAGCGCCTCTACACGATCGACCGGGCGCTCGCAGACATCTTCGGAGCCCACAGGGTCGCGGTGATGGCCATCGAGACCTCGTTCGTCGCCGAGAACCCGCAGACGGCGCTGAAGCTCGGCCATGCCCGCGGCGTCGCGATGGTCGGCGCGCGGCGCGCAGGCGCCGAGGTCTTCGAGTACGCGCCGTCGCGCGTCAAAAGCGCTGTCACCGGCTCCGGGCGCGCCGACAAGCGACAGGTCGCCGAGATGGTGCGCGTCATCGTCGGCCTGCCCGAGGCCCCACCGTCAGACGCCGCCGATGCGCTCGCCCTCGCCATCTGTCATGCCCTCGCGACGTCGGGGCGCCTGCCGATGGCCCCCCTTCCCGCCCGCGGCGGCGCACGGTTGCGCGAGGTGCCGCAGGTGCTCACCGTCGCCGAGTTCAAACGCCTGGGGGTCCGATGATCGGTCTGCTGCGCGGGGTCCTGCACCACCGCGACCACGAGGAGCGCCTCGTCATCGACGTCGGCGGGGTCGGGTATGCCGTCACCGTCGGCCTCGCGGCCTTTGCCCAGCTCGCCGAGAGCGAGCCCGTGACCGCCTATATCCACACGAACGTCAAGGAGGACGAGCTCGCCCTCTACGGCTTCGAGACCTCGGTCGAACTCCACGCCTTCCGACAGCTGCTCGCCATCTCGGGCATCGGACCCAAGGTCGCCCTCGCCATCCTGACAAACCTCTCGCCGAGCGCCCTCAAGACCGCGATCGAGGCGGGTGACGCCGCCCTCATCGCGCGCGCCAAGGGCGTGGGCAAGCGGATGGCCGAGAAGCTCATCGTCGAGCTGAAGGGCAAGTTCGACCCCGGCACGACCCCGCCTGGCCTGACTCCGCTCCCGCTCGCGCCCGCCCGACCGAGCGAGACCGAGGACGACCTGCGCTCGGCCCTGACCCACCTTCAGTATCGCGCCAAGGAAATCGACGCCGTCATCGCGCAGCTCCGCACCGAGCGCGAGGCCCTCCCCGCAGGCAGCCCGCTACCCGCCCTCGACGCGATGCTCCGCCGCGCGCTGGCCCTGCTGCGCCGCTGACCTGCCTGAACGCCCGAGAAGAGAGAGACGCCGATGCAGCCTCCCCGCGAGCTCGCCCCCGCGCTCGGCCCCGACGAGGCCGGACTCGACAAGGCCCTCCGCCCGAAGTCCTTCGCCGATTACGTCGGACAGAAGAACCTCGTCGAGAACCTCGGCGTCTTCACGAAGGCGGCCCGCGCCCGCGGCGAGGCGGTCGACCACATGCTCTTCTGCGGCCCACCCGGGCTTGGCAAGACGACGCTCGCGCACATCATCGCCAACGAGCTCGGCGCGAACCTCGTGATGACGTCCGGCCCCGCCATCGAGCGCACGGGTGACCTCGCCGGCAGCCTGACGAACCTGCAGCCCCACGACGTGCTGGTC
>SYAK01000349.1 GCA_005788935.1 Pseudomonadota bacterium | reverse complement strand
TCGGGCCTCCGATTGCAAGAATCATCGGGAGGGCGACACGCGCCGTCATGGCGGCAACACCCGGTCGAGCGCCACGATGCGGACCGCGTGGGGTGTCCGGAGCGCGCTCGGCAGGGCGTGCCAGCGCACGTAAACCGTGACTGGATCCGCGACCTCGGGTCGGGTCGCTCGGGCGAGCGCCTCGATGAGCTCGGCCGGCTCGGACGAGGGGTTGCGCTCGAGGCGTGTCACGGCGGCGAGCGCGAGGTCGCGCGCCGACTGCCCGGCAAGCGGCGCTGGCAGGCCGAGGATCTGGAAAGCCTGACCGCCGAAGGGCTCGATCCACAGGCCAAGCCGCCCGAGGTCACCCAGATGCGTCGTCAGGAGGCGCGCGGCGCGGACGGGCACGTCGAGCATGACGGGCATGACGAGCGGCTTGGATGGCACGGCGTCCCGGGCGGCCGCCGCTGCAAGCGTCGCGCGTATCAGGTCGCGCCCAACCGCGACCGGGTCGACGATGGCGAGACCGTCGGGCAGCTCGAGCAGCTGATGTCCGGTCGCGAGGGCGCCCACGAGCCTCGGCGGCGCGTCGGAAGGGCTCGGCGCGGGCGCGGAGACAGGCGCTGACGGGACCGGTGCGCGCGCAGGGACCGCGACCCATGGCGCCGCGAGGTGCTGAACCTGTTGGCGGACGGGGCCTGGCGGGGCGTCAGGGAGCGGCAAGGACGCGGCTGGCGAGCGACTGTCGGGCGCAGGGAACGGGCGGGCCCACGGTAGGAGACTCGGCTGAAACGCGCTCGGTTGGGACAGCGGACGCGGCTCGGCGAGCGGCAGTACCTGCGGCGACGGGGCGCGGCCGTCGAGGGGCAGCGGGGTCGCCGCGAGCCAGGGGCGGCGCTCGAGGGTACGGCGGAGGGCCGTGAAGACCACCTGATGGACGAGGGACGGGTGAGCGAAGCGGACCTCGGCCTTCGCGGGGTGGACGTTGACGTCGACCTCGGACGGCGGGAGGTGCAGGTAGAGCACGGCCTGCGGGAAGCGGCCGGCGGGGAGGTCGGCGCCATAGGCCGCGATGACCGCATGGTGGAGTCCGCGATCGCGGATTCGGCGTCCATTCACAAAGAGATACAACAGGTTGGCGTGACTTTTCGCGGCCTGGGGTGAGGACGCGAAGCCGAGCAGCGACACGCCGCCATGGTCGCCCTCGACCTCGTGAAGACGGCCAAGCAGCTCGCGCCCGAGGACCTGCGCCGCCCGATCGCGCAGCTGTGGCACGGCGGGGTGGTCGAGCGTGGGGCGCTCGGCGGGGCGACTCGCGGTGACGAGGGGGGCGAGCCGGAAATGGACCTGCGGATAGCCGAGGGCGAAGGCCTGCAGGAGCTGCGTGACCTGCGCGCTCTCGGTCGCGTCGCTCTTCAGGAACTTGCGCCGTGCCGGGACGTTGTAGAAGAGATCGGCCACCTCGACGCGCGTGCCGACGGGGGCCGCGCATTCCCGGAGCTCGGGCGGGGCCCCGCCCGAGATGTCGACGCGGGTGGCGGCAGCGTCCTCAGCGCGGCGCGTGACGAGCGTGAAGCGCGAGACGGAGGCCATGGACGGGAGAGCCTCGCCCCGGAAGCCGAGAGTCTCGATGGCGAGAAGGTCGTCCGCATGGCTCAGCTTGCTCGTCGCGTGGCGCAGGACCGCGAGGGCCGCATCGTCGGAGGCCATGCCGCTGCCGTCATCCACCACCCGGATGAGTCCGCGACCGGCCTCGAGCAACTCGACGTCGATGCGCGATGCGCCGGCGTCGAGCGCGTTCTCGACGAGCTCCTTCACGACCGACGCGGGCCGCTCGACGACCTCGCCAGCCGCGATCTGGTTGGCCACGTCGTCGGGCAGCAGCGCGACGCGGCGCGCGGGACCTGTCATGGCGGGTGGTTCAACCCTTGACGAGGCGCAGCCGCGGGCGGGCGGGCGGCGCCTCGGTCACGGCGTCGGAGGCCGCGGGGGCGTCCTCGGTCGGGCCCGGCGTGGTCAGGGGGCGCTTGCCACGCCCGCCTTCGTGGACGATGAAGAGTGGCGGCAGGCGCGGCTCGTCGTCGGACGGGACGGGTGCGACCTCGGGCTTCGAGGCGGGTGCGGGCGTCGGCAGCGCCACGACAGGACGCGGCCGCGGAGGCGGCTCACCCATCGTGGAGCGGAGCTCGCGCGGGACGTCGTCTTCCCAAATCGCGCCCTCGTGGTCCTGGTCGGGCCAGGTCATCGCGAAGACGCTCGGCCAGGGCAGCGTGCAGGCGACGTTTTGCCGGTTGAACGACAAGATCGCGTAGACGCCGTCGTCGCCGATGTCGAGAGCTGGCAGGTTGAAGCCCCAGGCGAGGTTCAAGCGCAGGACGGGCTGACCGCGGAAGCCGGCCGGAACGACGACCCCGGGCAGGCGGGGGTCGAGGTGGATCATCACGAGGCCCTGATCGAGCATCGCGCGCAGGCGGTCGCGCTTCTCGTGGGCGTTGGAATCGCGGGTCATGGGCCCTCGGCGTGGCGGTTTGGGGCGCGCGTGGCGCGTTTCCGAGGGTGTGTTGCACGACCTGTCAAGAAACTCAACGCTGAGGGCGCTTGTCGAGCGTCGGAAGGCCTGCGGGCAAATCGGCACGTTGCCCGAGCAGGCGAATCGCCGCGAAGCAGAGCAGCAGCCCGAGCCCGAAGGCCGCGAACCATGGCACGCCAGGGGCGAGCCCGAGCAGCCCATAGCCGCAGAGGCCCGCAGCCAGCATGGGCGGAACAGTATACGGCATTTGCGTTTGAAAGTGATCCACGACCGGGCAGTCGCTCGCGACCGCCGACATGATGGTCGTGTCCGAGATGAGCGCGCAGTGGTCGCCGAAGATCGCGCCATCGAGGACCGAGGCGGCCACGAGCATCACGAGCAGCGGTGCGTCGGGGTGACCTGCGGTGAGCGTCACCGCGAGCGGGAGCGCCAGCGGGATGAGGATGCTCATGGTCCCCCAGCTCGTGCCCGTGGAGAACGCGATGGCCGCCGCGACGAGGAAGCCAGCGAGCGGCAGGAGACCGACGGGCACGTCGCGGGCGAGGCTGGCGAGGTAGGTGCCGGCCCCGAGCGCATCGGCGGCGTTGCGCAGCGAGAAGGCGAGCGCGAGGATCGCGACGAGCGGCAGGATGTGCCCGAGCGCCTTCAACAGCTCGCTCCCGAGGGTGCGCGCGCTGAGGAGGCGGCCCGCAAAGACCCCGAAGATGGTCAGGCCGAGGCTGACGAGGGAGGCCTGCATGAGGGCGAGGAGCGCGTCGTCGAAGAGGTCGACGGCGCTGCCGATGGCACCCGCGACGACGATGAGGATCGCGACGAGGGCGAGGCCGCCGCCCCAGCGGGTCCCGGGCGGCAGGCCGGGGGATGACGCCGTGGCGGGGGTGTGTGAAGGCCCGGACGTCAGGCGTCCGGTCTCGAAGGCTCGGCGCTCGGCCCGCAGCATCGGTCCGAAATCGCGGCCGCTCGCGATGACGAAGGCGAGAAAGACGAGCGTGAACAGGCAGTAGAAGCGGTATGGCAGTGAGGCGAGAAGAAGCCCGAAGCCGTCCGGGGCGATGGCGGAGAAGTCCGCACCGGAGTCCCCGAGGAGCTTGATCTCATAAGCGACCCAGGTTGAGACCGGGACGAGGCCCGCGACGGGCGCGGCGGTGGCGTCCACGATCCAGGCGAGCTTCTCGCGCGAGACGCGCTGCCGATCCGTCAACGGGCGGGCCGCCGCGCCGACGACGAGCGCGTTGGCGTAGTCGTCGAAGAAGATGGCCCCGCCCATCAGGCCCGCGGCCGCCTGCGAGCCGCGGCGCGACCCGGCGAGACGCGAAAACGGGCGCATGAGCGCCGCGAGCCCTCCCGTCACCGTGAGCAACCGGACCGTCGCCACGAGGGCGAGGGCGAAGCCGATGACGAGCAGATTGTCACCGTTCGTGACGGCGGGCCCCACGATGGTGTCGCGGAGCGCTGGGACGACGTCGGTGCCGGCCGCGAGGATGGCGCCGCTGAGAACGGCGGCCGAGAGCGCGACGAGGACCGCGCGCAGGGCGAGCGCGAGCGCGATGACAAGGAAGGCCGGGATGAGTGAGGTCGGACCCGGGGCTGGCGGGGTCGCGGGCGCGGCGAGAGCCAGAGCGCCCCAAGCGAGGCCTGCCGCGGTCAGAGCCACGACGAGGCGCAGGGCGAGGCGACCGCGTGTCAGGGGAATCGAGTCGGACATGGCGGGCCTCGGGGGGTCAGCGGAGGTCGACACGCAGCGTGGTGGTGCCGCGCGGCGCGATGCGTGGCGTGTAGGTGCGGTTCAGGCGGCCGTCGAGGCTCGTCAGCGTGACGACACGCGTGCCAGACCGCAATTCGTAGCCGTAGAGCGGCGTCGTGAGCTTCGTGTCGAGGCCGTCGATGGCGACGCGGGCGGCTGGCACGGACTCGACGTTGATCCAGCCGCGCTCGGAGACGGGCGCGAAGATGTTGCGAAACGGCAGCTCGCCGGCGTGGGCCTCGACGAGCGCGACGACGCGGTCGAAGAGGCTGCGGATGGCCGGGTTGGCGTGGGCAGCCGGTTCGCGGACGGTGAAGGCGTGCAGCTGGCCGTCGAGCAGCATGTGGCACGTGAAGACAGGGGAATGCGGGGCTGTCTCGGGCGCGGGCCGGACTGCTGGCGCAGCGGTGGCGGGTCCCGTGGGCGGGGCGAGGCCGGGGTCGGACGGCAGCGAGCGGGGATCGAGGGACCGCACGGCCGCGAAGAAGGCGTCCGCCTCGCCCGGGGTCAGGAGACCGAGGGCGTGATCCGTGTCGCCCGCCGTGGGAAGGCGGCGACGGTGAACAGCGGTTGTCGCCGGGGGTCGGCGCGTGATTTCATAACGCAGCAGTTGCCATGGGCCCGGAGATGGCGGGGTCAGCGACCAGCGGACATAGTCGTCGTCGCCCGCGACAGCGGGAGAGGAGAGCCCGATGAGGAGCCCGAGCGCGAGGACACGGATGAGAGTGGGCGGCATGGGACGCGGAGCCCTTTGCGGTGACGCGACATTCCCGACAGCGGGCACGGCGACGCTCTCGCGCGGCCACCCTCCGAGGGTGCAACGGCGGCGGGCCGCGTGGCAAGGGGGGAGCGGCCGTCGAGGGCTCGTTCTGATCGCGCTGCTTGTCTCGGGGCTGACGGCGTTCGGCGACGGGCGGCGGGCGCGGGCCGACGAGCGGCTCGGGGTTTCGGCGTGCGAGCTGATGCGTGGCGTGCCTGAAGAAGGGCATCCCTTGCGCAAACAGCGCGATTTCGCGGCGGCCTTCCGTGCCCTCGACGCCGCAGGGCGAGATCCGAGACGCGCCGCTGGGGCGCTCAAGCGCTTCATGCGGCAACGCGAAGCCCTGCTCGGAGAGGCCGCGCGCGCCTTCCGGACGGAGCCCGACGGGGAGACGGGCTTCGAGGCGAAGCGCGCCGAGCGTTTCCTCGCGGCCGAGGTCCTCGTCCCGAACGGGGCGCTGCGCGTGGGGCGCGACGGCTTCGAGTTGACGCCCGGCCTGATGGCGGGGCTCGCGCTCGCGGCCTGCCGGGCGGGGGACGTCGCGGCGGTGCTGCGCGCGGCGCGTCAGGTGACCGGACCGGACGCGGCATCCCTTCGTGCGTCGGCCGCCATCGTCGGACTCTTCGGGGGACGCTTCGGGCCCGGAGCGGCGATGACACCTGACGCGCTCGAGGACTTGACGCGCGGGCTCGAAGCAGACGATTTCACCGCGGCCTTCGCGCTGACCGAGCTGGCGCTTCGGCGTGGCCAGCGTGAAGACGCCCGGGCGCTGCACGCGCGGGCGAGGGCCTTCGTCACGACAGTCGACGAGCAGGAGGCCTGGCTTCGGCAGGAGGGACGGCTGTGAGCGACGAGAAAGTCGAGATTGGGCGTGGTGGCGAGCGGCCCTCGCGCGAGGCCATCCGGGCGCGCAACGCGCAATTCCGCGAGGAAGTGCTGCAGTTCGGGCTGGTGTACCGGTGCGGGGACTGTGCTCACGTCGCGGTCACGACAGGCGCCTGCTCGCTCGGCTACCCGAACGCGCGCCTCCGCCACAGCGAAAACGCCGTCGAGGACGACGGCGAGTTCATGTTCTGCAAGTATTTCGAGTTCGACGGCTGAGTCTGCGTCAGACGAGCAGCGCCCGCAGACGCGTGCCGAGCTCGGCGCCCTCGGCCTGGCCGAGCGGCCAGGATTCGGTCAGTCGCGCGAGGTGAGCCTCGAGATCGCGAAGACCCCAGGCGTCGCGCGTGGCCTCGATCGGTGTCCGACCGATTCCGGGGAGCGCGCCATGCGTCCAGCCCGCGACGAGCCCCTCGCGCAGCTCCGCGAG
>SYAK01000348.1 GCA_005788935.1 Pseudomonadota bacterium | reverse complement strand
TACTTGTTCGTCAGCACGCTGCCCGTCGCCTCGAGGATCGCGAGGCTGACGTAGTTCTCGGAGGCGATGAGGCGGATCTGGTCGCGCTGGCGCTCGGCCTCGAGGTGGATGAGGCGGGCGATGTCCGGGTCGACCTGGGAGAGGTGCGGCTGCATGGTGCTCGGCTCCTGACTGCGTTTCCAGCGGTCTGTTCGGCGGTCTTCAAGGCGCTCCGACAGACATCGGAGGCCGGCCTCGGAGGCCGCCGCCCGGAACCAGGCGCGCGTTGGACGCAGGTCCCGGGGCTCGTGGGCGACCCCACGCGAGGGGCCCGTTAGCACGGCCGGCAGCGACGGGAAACCGCGAGATGCGGGTCGGGTGGCGAACGCGCCGCAGGACGGCCTGCCGGGCGGTCGGGAAGGGGTTGAGGCCCAGGCAATCAGCCGACAACCCGGGCGCCGTCATCGCCCATGCGACCCGCAGCCCGAGACCGGAACAAAGTCTCCGCGCGCCCGTCGTGCCATTGCAGGCGTTCAGGGCCTCAGCGCAGCCGGGTCGGCGGGAGGTGCGCGCCAAGCGGGGTGGCCGAGGGCGAGAAGCGGACCCGCGCGCCAAATGGCGCGGGGTAGGGCGTGGAGTGGCCGTCAAGCCAGACCGCGTTGTCCGCGTGGCGCGAGATCACCTCGAAGCCCTCGCCCGAAAAGCCGGCGAGGGCCCGCGGGGCGCGGACCCCGCCGATGAAGGGTTCGCGGACTCGCCACTGGAGGCGCCCGTCGCTGTCGTCGACGACCTCGCCGCCCGCCGAGCGGATGGCGCCTGTCGAGCCGGTCGGAGTCGCGACCCAAATCCCGGACGAGAGCTGGATGTCGAGTCCGTCGGGCAGCAAGAAGGCGTAGCGGGCGGCCGTGACGGGGCAGCGGGCGGCGAAGAGGGCGTCGTTGAGCGCGTCGAAGGGCAGGGGGGCGTCATCGATCGTGACGTGGAGGCGAAGGAGGCGCGCAATCGGCGCTGTGCCCGCGATGATGGCGTCGAGCAGCGGGCCGAGCGTGGCGGCGTGGGCGGCGCAGTAGCGCCCGATCGACGTGGACGGCGAGGAGTTGACGCCGAGCAGCGGGGCGGAGCTTCCGAGGCGCGAGGCGAGCAGGAACGTGCCGTCACCGCCAACCGAGAGGATGAGATCAAAGTGGGTGTTGGCGGGCAACGTTGGCTGAAGCAGCCAGTGTGCCTCGAGCCCGCGTGTCGTGATGGCCTCCCGCACAGCGTGGGTCGAGGCCTCGTGTTCGCTGCGTGCGAGGGCATACCGGGCCGCGAGCGCGGCGCTGTCGGGGTCCGCCGGATGGGTCGCGGGGGCGCGCGCGGGCGGCTTCTCGATGACAGCGATGCGGGGGTGCGGCACGGCTTCGTCCCGGAACGAGGGAGGTGGCAGGGGAACCCGGAATCGCGCCCGACGCAAGGAACTCGCCGCGAGCGGGCCGATGCCTGGGTCCTCCCGACGGAGGTCGGCTCACCGAGGCCGTGCGCGCAACTCTGACGCCACCGCGCCCGCGCCCCCGGCACTCGAAGCCGTTCCCCCCCAAGCGCGCTCGGGCGTGGCCGTCGTCCGGTCGGGCATCCGCGATGCGCGGCGCTTGCGTCCCGCCGCGAGCCGCAGTAGCTGTCGCCACGTCGTCCGGGGCGCCCGCCCGCCTCGCCACCCGGACACACGGAGAGCCGCGCATGAGCCCGACGATCCAGCCCCTCTTCGACGGTCCGCTCGATCTGGTCGGCGACGTCCACGGGGAGATCGACGCGCTGCGGGCGCTGCTCGGCCACCTCGGCTACCGCCACGACGGCCGCGAGCACCCGCACGGCCGACGGCTCGTCTTCCTCGGCGATCTCTGCGATCGCGGACCGGACAGTCCGGCCGTGGTGGCGCGCGTCGCCGATCTCGTCGCCCGCGGCGTCGCCCAGTGCGTCCTCGGCAATCACGAGCTGAACGCGCTGCGCGCCGACCTGAAGGACGGCAACGCGTGGCTGCTCGCCGCCGACCACCCCGAGAATACGGGCCGCTTCGCCTGCGCGGTTGCGCCCCCGTCCGTCCGTCGTGCCTGCGAGGCGTTCTTCCGGACCCTGCCGCTCGCGCTCGCTCGCCCCGACCTGCGCGTCGTGCACGCGGCCTGGGACATGGAGGCGATCGCCCGCCTCGGCGCGACCGACGTCGACAGTCTGACAGCCTACGCCTGGCACGAGGCCGAGGCCGACGCGGCCCTTGCAAGCCTGTCCCAGCTGCGGGAGGCGGCGCTCGCCCCCCACCGACACGCGCTGTCGGATCGCGCCTATGCCATGCCGCACTTGCCCGAGGTGGGCCGGCACGATGCGCTTCGGCAGACGCTGAACCCGGTGCGACGCCTGACCTCGGGCCTCGAGCGGGAGGCTGAGCGCCCGTTCTTCGCAAGCCACAAGTGGCGCTTCTCCCAGCGTGTCCGCTGGTGGCGGGCCTACGACGACCCGACCGCCGTGGTCTTCGGCCATTACTGGCGCTCCGCCCACCCGGCTGGCGAGGCCGGCGAGGGCGAGCCTGACCTCTTCGAGGCCTGCGAGCCAGGCGCCTGGCTCGGACCGCGCGCGAGCGCCTTCTGCGTCGACTTCTCCGTCGGCCGCCGCTTCGACGAACGGAACGCCCGTCACGTCGGCGCGATCGCCCCCGGCACCCCCTTCAGGAGCCGGCTCGCCGCCGTGCGCTGGCCCGAGCGCGACGTGGTCTTCGATGACGGCGCGCGCGTCGCCCCGCCTTGACCGGGGCGGGACGATTTCCGCTTGCGTCGCCGCGGTCTCCGAGGCGAACTGAGGGAAGAGGCCTTCAAGGGCCCGCCGACTCTGGAGCGTCCCGATGCCAACCCTTCGCCTCTGGCTCCTGGTCGCAGCCCCGCTCGCCCTGAGCGCCTGCTGGCCGCCCGACCACGACGTCGCCCTGTTGCGACGCGTCCTGTTCCCGAGCTCGGCCGAGGGCGATCCGAAGGCCCTCATCGGCGGATTCCGGGCGGGCGCCCCCTGGAAGCGAGTCCGGGCGGACCGGAGCGAGGCCCTGCGCCTCCGCGAAGAAGGCCCCGCCGAGGCGCCAGTCCGGTCCCTCCACCACGAGCTCGAGGGTTCGGACCGCAACGCGATCAGCTTCGACTTCGAGCTGCGCGACGGCGACGTGATCGGCGTCACCGCACACCTGACGGGCGAGGGGGACGACAATCGAGCGGTCCTTCACGGGCTCGCCGCCGAGGCCTTCGTCTGGCTCGACGCGCGCTTCGGCGCCGAGACCTCCTGGTGTTCCGATGCGGCCGAAGCCTACCCGATCGACGCCGAGTTCCACCTGAAGATCGAGAAGGACTCGGTCTGCTGGTGGAAGGTTGACGGCAAAGTGGTGGCCCAGCTCGAGCGCCTACACCAGGGGCCGCAGACGCCGGGGCGCACCTACGTCGAGGTCGACATCCGGACGCGCCTCGAGGGAATCCCCGAGGCGAATCCGCGTGTTCAGGCCCCGTAACTCGTCACGAGCGTCCGCTCGGCGTCGCGGAAGACGACCTTGATGCGCTGATCGCCGGCCTTCTCGACGACGAAGCCGAGACCGAAGGTCGTGTGCATGATGGTGTCACCTGGACCAAATGCGGCGCGCGCCGAGTAGGCCTGCTCGCGCACCGCCGCGTTGCGCGCGACGAGGCCCTCCCAGCGCAGCTCGTTCTCGCGGACCGCGTTGGCTGCCTTCGTGAGGGCCGCAGGGCTCGGCTTCGCGGGTTTGGCAGCCTTCGCAGGCACACCGCTGGCGCTCGCGGCCTTCTCGCGGGAGGTCGCCGAGACCTTGCTGCGCTCGGCCTTCGGACGTGGCGTGCTCTTCGGCGCGGCGTAGTTGTGCATGCCGTGGCATGAGCGGCACTCGACCCGCGCTGGCAGGACGTTGCCCGCTGCGAGCGCGATGATGTTGTGCAGCGTGTCCCGCTTGCACTTCGTGCACCAGGCGTCGCATTCACCGCCGACCTTGTAGGTTGACCCCATGTTCACTCCGTCGTTGGCGCCTTGTCCCGGAAGACGACGCGGTTGCTGATAAAGAAATTCATGACCATCCCGAGCAGAATCCCAAGGATCTGGGCGAGATACACGTGCAGCGAGAGCGCCGTCCGCAGGCCGAACGAGGTCGCGAACTGCAGCCCCGCCCCGACCCCGGACCCGACGCCGTACGCCGTCAGTCGCAGGAGCCAGTCGCGCTTGCGGCCGCCCTTGGCGCGGTCGCCCCAGGTCCACGCGTCGTTGAGCACGAAGTTCGACAGGACGCTGACCCCGATGCCGAGCGCCGAGCCGAGGCTGTCGCGGACGCCGCTGTCGAGGTCGCCAAAGGCCCACAGCCCGAGCGCCATGAAGGCGAGGTTCACGATGACGCCGCTCGCGCCGACGACGCCGAACCGCACAAAGCGCTGCTGTCCGGGCGTGAGGCGCGCCCAGATGGCGGAGAGACGCTCCCTCACGCGTGCTCCTCGACCCGGAGGAGGCACGTCGGGCGCGTCACGAAGGGCAGGGCGTCGATCGCCGCAACGGCGCGCAGGACGGCCCCTTCGATGGCCTGATGCGTCAGGATGACGACGGTCACCGCCGCGCCAGGCTGGCTGTCTTCCTGCACCATGCGGCGGATGCTGATATGCTGCGCGCCGAGGATGGTCGTGACGCTCGCGATGACGCCAGGTACGTCGAGGACGGTGAAGCGCAGGTAGAACGGGCACTCGCTGAGGTTCGCGTCACGCAGGCCGGCGCGGGCGGGCACGAGGTCGCGGTGGAAGGCGAGGTGCGGGATGCGCCCCGAGGTGCCGCGCGCCAGGTTGCGACCGAGCTCGATGATGTCCGACACGACCGCGGCCGCTGTCGGCAGCATGCCCGCACCGCGCCCCTGGAAGAGCACGGGGCCGAGGGCTTCTCCGTCCACCATGACCGCGTTGAACACGCCGTGGACGTGCGCGAGCAGCGACGTCTCGGGGATGAGGGTCGGGGCGACGCGCGCCTCGATCCCGTCGGAGTGCGCGCGGGCGATGGCGAGCGGCTTGACGGCGAAGCCCATCTGGCGGGCGACGGCGAAGTCAGCCGGTGTCAGGGCGTCGATACCCTCGGTGCGGATCGCGTCGAAGGGCACCTCGACGCCGAAGCTGATCGCGATGAGGATGCTGAGCTTCTGGGCCGCGTCGAACCCACCCACGTCTATCGTCGGATCGGCCTCGGCATAGCCGAGGGACTGCGCCTCGGCGAGGGCGGCTTCGTAGGTGGCCCCGCGCTGCGCCATGCCGGTCAGCATGTAATTGGACGTGCCGTTGATGATGGCGCGGACGGACCGCACGCGGTCGGCCGCGAGCCCCTCGCGGATCGTACGGATGATGGGGATCCCGCCCCCGACTGAGGCCTCGAAGATTACGTCGCGGCCATGCCGCTCGGCCGCGGCGAAGATCTCGGCGCCGTGGCGCGCGAGGAGCGCCTTGTTGGCCGTCACGACGTGGTGCCCGGTCTCGAGGGCGCGCAACGTCAGCGTCCTCGCAGGCTCGCAGCCGCCCATGACCTCGACGACCAGGTCCGGTTGCGACGCGAGGACCTCCTCGAAGTCGGTCGTCAGCAGCTCGCGCGGCACCGCAGCGTCGCGTGCGGCGCCGAGATCCCGGACCAGCACGCGCGTGACGACGATGCTCGCCCCGAGGCGGGCCCGGATCTCGGCGTCGTGGTCCCGCACGAGCCGGAGGATGCCCGTCCCGACCGTCCCGCAGCCGAGGAGCGCCACGCGTATGGGGTTGCCTGTCATGAGTCTCTTGATGCGTGTCGTGCGGCGCCTGTCCGTGGCGAAGGCGGCCCCCGTCGCGGGGGGGCGGGACCATAGCCGCGCGGGGCCTCCGGCGCCAAGCAAATCGGCGTTCGGTGCAGGCGAAGGTCGTCACCGCGCGTCCCCCCGGAAGGAGGCCGGCGAACCGGAGCGGGAAGTCACCGCGCCGATGGCTGGTTGACACGCGCGCTCGATGGGGTTTCAGTGCGGGCGTTTGCGAGGAGCGGGACCATGAGAGCAATGCGGTTCGTCGGGGTGTTCGGGTTGGGGCTGGCGTTGGTGCTGGGTGGCGGCGAGGCTGAGGCCCGCCCCTCGAAGGAGCAGGCCAAAAAGGCTTTCGACGTCCTCGCGCGGGGCGTGAGGTCGGGCGACTTCGATACCCGGGCGACGGCGGTGGCCGGTCTCGGCAAGGCCGAGAAGAAGCAGGCGCTGCCGCTCGTCGACGAGGCCCTCAAGGACCCGCAGTGGAAGGTGCGCCGGGCCGGCATCGAGGCGCTCCGCGAGCTCGGTGACAAGCGATGGGAGGCGGAACTCGCGCGGGCGATGTGCGACGCGGCCATCCCCGTCGAAGAGGTCCTCGGCCTGCTCGAAGCGCTCAAGACCGACGCGGCCGTCAAGCTGCTGACGGGCAACCTCGGCAAGAAGGAGTGCCTCCGCCCCGAGCGCTACCCGAAGGCCCTCGCGGAGACCGGCGACGCGCTGATGGTGGCGACCTTCAAGGCCGCGCTCGGTTCCAAGGTCGACGCGCTGCGCATCCCGTTCGAGGCCGAGTTCGGCTCGCTGCCGCTGCCTGCCGCGCTGCCGCTCTACAAGGGGGCCTTCGCGAAGGCGAACGCGGGGCTGCAGGGGCGCATCGTCGAGCGCGTCGCCGCGACCGAGGGGCTCGGCGAGGTCGATTTCGTGGCTGATGTCCTGAAGAACAAGGACACGACGCACCACTTCGCGGTGGCCGAGATGCTCGCGCTGCGCGGCAACGCCAAGGGTCGCGGGGTCCTGCAGGCGGCCTTCAAGGGGGCGGACGCCGCGCTGCGCCTGCGCGCGCTGAAGGCGCTCGTCGGCATCGCTGGCTCGGAAGAGGCGGCCCTCGTGCAACCGCTCGTCGAGGCCCGCGAGACGCCCTACGAAGAGCTTAAGCTCGCCTACCTCATCCTCGTGAAGGCCGACAAGGACAAGACCCTCGCCATCGTGGAGGAGGGGCTCAAGAGCACGGACGCCCCGCAGCGCGCCGCGGCGGTCCGCTTCCTCGGCCGGGTGCTCGGGGCCGCCGCCCTCACCGACCTTCACACGAAGTATCTCTCGGGTGCCGCCGACATGGTGCGCCAGTCCGCTATCGAGGCCATCGCCGAGCTCGCGCAGCGCGAGTCCATCCCGCACCTCCGCAAGGCCCTCGACCTCGAGGGCAACCGCGAGTTCAAGATCCTGATGCTCGGCGCGCTCGCGTCCATCAAGGACGCCGAGATCCTGCCCGTCGTGCGCTTCCAGCTCGTCGGCAGCGATCTGGCCGTGCGTATGGCGGCGTTGAAGGCCCTCGTGGCCGTGCCCGACAAGACCTCGATCCCGGACCTCGAGGCGGCTGCCAAGGACCGCAACAAGGAGATTCGCGAGTTCGCGCTGAACGCGCTGCTCGACCTCGACCCCGAGGGGCGCCTCGAACTCTGGAAGACCGCGCTCGACTGGATCGACCTGCCGGTCCTCTCGGGCTTCGTCGCGCGTCACAAGGACGTCGTGCGGCGCCATGTCGAGGCGGCGCTCGCGCACAAGCGCGACGAGATTCGGGCCGCCGCCTTCCGGGCCCTCGCGAGCCTGACCGTCCCAGTCCGCGTGGACGTCCTTCAGCGGGTCGTGATCGGCAGCAAGTACCCTGAGCAGCGCGTCACCGCCATCGACACGCTCGTCGCGACCCAGAAGGCCGAGTCGACCATCTTCCTCGTCACGCAGGCCGCGAGCGGAGATGAGGTCATTCGGGTCCGCGCCATCGGCCATCTGGGCCGTCTCGGCTACAAGGAGGCTGAGACGAGCCTCGTCACGTGGCTCGACGACGCGAATGAGCGCATTCAGGTCGCCGCGGCGGCCTCGCTCCTGCGCCTCTGAGTCGCGTTCGGCAGCCCGACGCGAGACGCCCGGTGGCCCGAAAGGCCCCGGGCGTCCGGCATTTCGGGGTCTCCCGCACGCCGGTGCAGGTGGGTCGTGACCCGAGGCAAAGGAGGCTTGACTCCGGTGGGAAGGCGTCGCAAGTCTACCGCTTCCGGATTTCGTCGCAGTCCAAACGGAGCCTACATGTCGCGCCTCATCCTCGACTACGTCTACGACCATGAGACCGCCAACCCCGACCGCGTCTTCCTGACGCAGCCGCTCGGTGGCGGGGCCGTCAAGGACTACAGCTGGCGGACGGTCGTCGACGAGGCGCGCCGCATGGCCGCCCACCTTCAGTCGCTCGGGCTCGAACGAGGTGACAAGGTCGCCATCCTCTCGAAGAACTGCGCGCACTTCTTCATGGCGGAGCTCGCCATCTGGATTGGCGGCTTCACCACGGTCGCGATCTTCCCGACCGAGTCGGCCGAGGTCGTGCGTTACGTCCTCGAGCACAGCGAGGCGAAGGCCCTCTTCGTCGGCAAGCTCGACACCTGGTCCGCGCAGGAGCCCGGCGTGCCCGAAGGCCTCGCGCGCATCGCCTTCCCGCTCGCGCCGAAGAACGCCTTCGACAGCTGGGACGGCGTCATCGCGCGCACCCAGCCGGTCACGGGTCGCGCCGGTCGCGAGGGTCATGAACTCGCGATGATCATTTACACTTCGGGCTCGACGGG
>SYAK01000347.1 GCA_005788935.1 Pseudomonadota bacterium | reverse complement strand
CTGTTCGAGGCCCTCGGGACCCGACGCGCCGCCTCGACAGACCTCAGCGCGCTCGTCGGGCCGCAGCGCCTCGCGGAGCTGCTCGCCGCGGCTCGAACGGGGGGCGCGGCCCCGAGCAGCCACCTCGGGACGGCCCCCCTCACCGATTCGAACCGGGCTGGAAGCGCAGCGCCCTTGCCCGGCTCCAATGCGGCGGCCGGTTCCCGAATGGCCAGGCGGCAGTGGTTGTGGTGGACCGCGACAGCCGCAGTCGCCTTGGCTGCCCTCGGGGCCGCCTTCGTGCGCGGGTCAGGTCGCGATGCCTTGGAGGCCGACGGCGAATCGCGCGCCGCGGCCGGCGTGGTCGAGAGCCCAGGTCTTGCCGCGACCCCGCGCGACGACTCGGCCAGGCCGCCAACACCCACCCCGCCCGCCGCACCGGCCGCACCGGCCACACCGGCCACTCCTGCGCCCGCTCCGCCTCCGGCCGCAGTCCCGGCGTCACCGCCTCCCACGCCGCCACCGGTGGAGACGCCCCGGAGCTTCGTGGTGCGCTCGCGGCCACCCGGGGCGCGACTGCGGGTCGACGGCGTGGCGCGCGGCATGACCCCTGTCGAGCTTCAGGCCCCGCCCGGGACGCGGCTCACGCTCGAGTTCGAGGCGCCCGGCTACCGCACGCTGCGCCACGACCTCGACGTCACGGCTGACACGTCCGCGTTCGAGCGGCAGCTCGAGCCCCTCGCCGTCCGGCGGACAGCGCCGCCTCGTCCGACCGCCACCACGAAGCCCGCGGCGGAACAGCCGGCCACGGCCAAGCCCTCGCTCACGCCGGTCTATATCGACTGATGACGGGCGCGGTTGGGCGTCAGAAGCGACCCGAGACCTCGAGACCCGCCACGCCGCGGCCAGCGACCGGGGCGACCGTGGCCTGTCCTTCGGAGGCGCCAAAGACCACCCACAGGAGGCTTCCGACCGCGAGCCCGCCACCGGCGATGACGGCGATGGTGCCGAGCTCCTTCTTCTCGGCACCCGCGTCGACGATGGCCTGTGCTTCGTCCTGAAAGAAGGCGTCCGCGGGGGCGCTGCTGACGCGGTCCCAATCCCGTGCGCCGTCGACGAGCAGGTAGAGACCCACGCCAGCGCCAGCGACACCCGCCCCGAAGACCGTCCAGGGCAACCAGGCGTTCGCCTCGGAGGCGCTGGCTGGCTCGACGACCCGAACCCCCGGGCCAACCAGCGGGGCCGGCGTGGAGGGAACGGGAGAGGGCGCGACGGGGGGGGTGTCCACCGGAGCCGGCGGGGCCTCGCCCTCCCGCGCGAGGCGGGCCTCGACGACCAGCAGCTCACCAAGCTCGACGGACTGGCGCCACGGCGCGAGGCTGGGCGCCGTGACCTCAACGACGTGCTGGCCGCGCGCGAGGTTGAAGTCCCGCCCGAGTCGCGGCTCCCAGACGTGTCCGTCGATCCGGACTTCGGTCGGCTCACCGCCCTCTCCGGCTCCCGCTGGAAAGGCGACCCGGAGACGCAACACACCGCGCGGCGCGAGCGCGTCGACCCGGCGGACGCCCTCGAGCGCCTTCCGCCGCGTCTCCGCGTCATCCTCCGCGGTCGCGGCGAGCTCATAGTGGCGGCGGGCGAGGTCGTGGTGACCCGCGACCTCACGGACACGGCCGACGTTGAAGAGCAACCATGGCGCCGCCTGGATGTCGAGCGCCCGCTGCAGCGCCGCGATCGCCTGATCGAAGCGACCCGCCGCGCGATGCACCCGCGCCTCCTCGACGAGCGCCCGAATTTCGGCCTCCCGCTCGGCGGACAGCGCCGCGAGCGCCGGCCGCCCAGCCTGCATGCACACGACGACCGCCATCACGCAAGCCAGACCGTTCCTTAGGTGGTGATGCATGTCCGCTCGCCCTCGCTCGATTGTCCGATGTCAGGTGAACCGCGCGTCGAGGCCTCGGCCTGACGCAAGGACGCACTGCGTGCGGCGCCGACGCCTGTCCGGGTCGACGCCCCGCCGACGCGCACCCCCCCGGCCCCTGAACGCACGCACCCACGATGCAAGCGATCCACCTTCGCGCCGTGCGAAGGACGCCATCGGGGCCCCTCCCCGCTCGGCTGGCGCTCGCCCGGTCGATACCCCGCGCACACGTTGCTCGCCGGGCCCACCGGGCCTCGGTACCAAGCCGCCGCGAGCTCCGAGGAGCACCATCGGGTGCAGCGGCGGGCCGTTGCGGCACCAAGTATTCATGCCACTCCATGCAGGGTCGGACGGGCCACTCCGGCCAAGCTCTGACCGTATCCCGTCTCCGATTTTTTCCACCCTACAGACGCCCTGTCAACCTGTGCCAGTCACGGGGAGTCACGGCTCGCCAAGGCTGCCGCGAAGCTGGCTCAGGGGCCCCCGAAAGTCAGCCAGAGGGCGAGGGCCGCCCCGCACACGGCCATCACGACGACCGGCCAATGCCATGCGGGGCGTTCGGACCGCGAAACGGTGGGCCATTCAGGCTGAGGGACCTCGACATTCGGCACCCGGGCCCCGGAGCTCGCGACGGGCTGCACAGGGGGCGACGCTGGCCCGGGATCGTGGGCGAGCGGTGGCGGTCGGGTCGCGATGCGCGTCGCGTCCATCGTCCTCGGCGCCTGGACCGCGAGGATCGCTGTCGCGTCTTCGAGCTTGATGTTGGAGGGCTGGGGCCCAGCACGCGGGGGGCGCGGCGCCACCCGCGCGTTCTCCCCCGACTCGGTCGAGAGCGCCGCGTCGAGCCGCGCGAGACGGGCCCTGAGACGCTCGCGGATGGCAGGATCGGATAGGTCCACGAGCGAACTGAGGTCGGCCGTGAGCGAGCCGCGCTGCGCGAGGCTGTCGACGACCCGCCGCCACGCGTCACGGAACTCGCGGGCGGTCCTGTAACGGCGCTTCGCGTCGAGGCTCAGGGCCTTGCGCAGGAAGACCGACACGAGATCCGGGACATCGTGGTTCGCCACACGGGACATCGGGTCGAAGCCGGGGTCACGCTTCTCGGCCAGGACGACATCGGTGCGCTCGCTCTCGAAGGGGCGACGCCCGAGGAGCAGCTCGAAGGCCATCACGCCGAGCGCATAGAGGTCGGTCCACGGCCCGAGCTCGCCGCCGTCGAACTGCTCGGGCGCCATGTAGTGCAGGGTCCCCGTGACCGCCGTGCTGCGACCATTCGACTCGGCCATCCGCGCGAGACCGAAGTCCACGATCTTGACGAACCACGGGTCGTCCGCGACCGACTGCAGCATCAGGTTGGCGGGCTTGATATCGCGATGAACGAGCCCCTCCGCGTGAGCCGCCTCGAGCCCGTTGGCCGTGTTCTCGACGATCCGGCGGATCGCCGAGAGCGGCAACGCCCGGCCATCGAGCGCCGCCTTCTCGATCTCGGACTCGACCGTCCGCCCGCCCGGGATGTACTCCATGACGACGCACGGCTGCCCCTGATGGTCGCCCACGTGCAGGAGCCGGACGATGTTCGGGCTGTGCAGGACGGACAGCGCCTCCGCCTCGCGGGTGAAGTACTCGCGCACCTTGTTCACGACCCACGCCTCGGACGCATCGAAGTCGAGGAGCTTCACAGCCCCGCGCATGCGGAACAGCGGCCTCTGCAGACCGAGCAGGACCCGTCCGAAGCTGCCGCGACCGAGGCGATCGACGATCAGGAATTCACCCACGAAACTCCCGAGCAGCGGCTCACGTTCGTCGCTCGGCAGGTTCAGGGCCTTCTCGGCGTGTGCGCCCGGGACGACGAAGATCCCCCGAGTCGCGCAGACCCGCTGGCGGCAGGGGCTGCCGACCACGCCGGGGTCGCCACACAGCGGACAGGCCCCCTCGAGCGAGCCCGCGCGTGGCACGTCGGCGGCGTGGCACTCGAGCGCCCGCCCCATCGCCATCGCCTCCCGGGCGCTCGGTCGCGCCTCGGGGTCCTCGCTCGCCATCCGCGCAAGCCACGGCCCGAGCGGGGCCGCGAGACCGTCCCCCGGCTTTCCGGGCCCACCGTTGGTCGCGAGCGCATGCAGCGCGCGGGCAAGGAAGTAGACGTCGGTCTTGTCGGTGAAGGTCCGGGGCGTCACGACCTGCTCGGGCGCGAGGTCGCGCACGTCCAGAAGCCCGGACTGACGCGCGGCAGCCGCGCCGCTGCTCTGGCGCATCGGGGCGCCCGTCAGACGGGCATCCTCGCGGAGATCGCGCGCCTGCCCGAGGTCGGCGAGGACGACGCTCCCGTCGGCGTCGAGCAGCAGGTTCGAGAGCTTGACGTCCCGGTGGACGAGGCCGCGGACGTGCAGCTCGCCGAGCCCCTCGAGCGCCTCGCAGCCCCAGCGCAGGACCGACGCCGCGGGAGGGGCCACGCCCTTGCGCTGTGCCTCCGCCAGACGACTCGCCAGCGTGGCCGGGAGGAGCGGCATGCGCAGGGCCGCCACGGGCTCCCCTTCGAGCTGAAACTGGAGCCGCTCGACCGGGCCCACGACCCGCCTGACCCCATCGGCCGAGAGCCGCTTCAGCAGCTCGATCTCGCGTCGGAAGCGCAGCTCGAGCTCTGGCGTCAGCGCGTCGAGGCGAGGTATCTTCAACGCATAACGCGCCCTCGAATGAATATCCTCGACCTCCCAGACATCGGCGACGTTCCCGCCCCCGATACGCGCCACGAGCCGGTGGTCGGCGTCGAGCAGCTCACCTGGGGCGAGGACCTCGCCAGGGGCCCGCTCGAGCTGAAGCATGCGGTCGGGGCGGGGCTCGCGAAAGCGCAGCCCCTCGGCGAGCTCGCGTCGGCGGCCGACGAAGTCGAACCACGGGATGTCGCCCGCGAGGGTCGGCATGAAGCCAGCGCGCGCGGCCGACTTGTCGAGCGCGAGCGGGTCTCCGAAGGTGAGCTCTCCAGAACGGGAGACCCCGTCGAGCAGCGCGAGGCCGCGGCGCTCGAGCTGCAGGAACGGACACACGACCCAGAGCCGGCCATCGCGGGGCCCCATGTGCACGAGCCCATCGGAGAGCCGTGGCGTCCAGGAGGCCTCGAACCGATGCTGCACGGCGTCGAACGGAGACGGCCCGATGAGGCGCTGCACGAAGCCCTGGGAGACACCGAGCCGCTGACCGCGGGTCTCGACAGCGACGAGCTGAACGTCCGACAACCAGCGTGAGGCCCGGAGGAAGGCCGCGAGCGTGTCGAGCCCGACCTCGGGCGCGTCCGGACTCGAGGCGACCCCGTGAATGTCCGCATTCCGATACGTTACGGCGCTGACGAGCAGCGGCTCGGCCGCGGCCCACCACGCGGCGAGGTCTGGCAGGACACGCGGCGAGGCGGCGAGGCGGCCAGCAGAGTGGGCTCGCACGAGCTGGCCGATGAGGTGCCGACGTGTGCCGAGCGGCATCCTGAAGAGGCTACGCCGGTCGGGGTGACCCGCGAGGAGCTCCTCGAGCTCGGAGTACCAGGGGAGGTCGAGGACGTCCGCGAGCAGGAGGGCCGTCATCAGGCGCATGACGTTCTCGAGCCCCCGGTAGGCCTCGGTGACCTGGCCTGAGCGACGGGCGGCGGCCCAGATGGCGCCCACGGGAAATGGCATCGGCTCTGTCCGGACCGCGCGGACCGACGCGGACGGGGGCTGGGAAGCGTTCATCGTGCCCCAGTCTAATCGGTCTCGCCCGGAGCGTCCATTCGCCCCCGAGGCTCGACAGCGGCCGTCGTCGGCAGAAGGGGCCAGAACCCACGCGTCTCGGGCCCTGACGACCAACCGCGCCGCCAGTCCTGAGACCATGCCGTCGCGTCACGTAACGTGTGACTTTCAAGGATTCCGAAGGCGATGAAGCTCGGCGGCGTGGCCGAGCGCGGCGGCCTCCGAGACAAGCGTGTCGTGAAGGTCGGACGCGCCAGCCTCGATCGCCCGACGGCCGAAGCGCAGCGCGAGGAGGCGCAGCCCGGCGGCGGCGGCCCGGGCGCGAAGGGCACGGAGCGTCTCGGCGGCGCCCGCGTGCCACGCGCGGAGACCTTCGACCTCGAGCGCCAGCGCCCCCTCGAGGCGGCCCGGGACTGCGGCGACAGCGGCCTCGAGGCGATTGCGCGCCTCGGCGTCACCGCGCGGGGCGAGGTCGACGAGGGCGGTGACGGCGGCGAGGCCCTCGAGCGGGCGACCCGACGCGCCGCGGCGGGCGGCCGACGCGGCGAGGATGGCCGCGTCGGCCTCGGATGAGGACGCCGCGTGATCGACGCGGGCCGCCATCAACGCCACGTCGTCGGCCTCGCGGGTGCCAGATGGCAGGCCAGCGAGCGGGGGTCCCGCCAAGGCTGCGCGGGCGGCTGCGAAGTCGCGGCGGATGAGGGCGAGCTCGACGCGCGCGAGGGCCGGGACGACCGCGTCGATCATTCTTTTGTGTTGCAACAATTTCGCAATCCCGGCCGTGTAGCCGGCCTCGGCGGCGGACAAGT
>SYAK01000036.1 GCA_005788935.1 Pseudomonadota bacterium | reverse complement strand
GGCGGTGACGCAGGGGCCCGCCCCGCGCGCGATGACGCCAGCCCGGAGGCTCGGGTGGGTGTGCGTCGACTGCCGCGTGGCGGCCGGGATGTGGAGGTGGTTGAGGCATGGCTCGCCGAGGCGCGCGGGCCCCGCGAGCAGCGTGTCGGTGCAGCCGTCGATGTAGCGGAGGCGCCCGCGATCCTCGATCGGGCCGCCGACGGCGCGCAGGCCGCGATACCCTGGCACCACGACCGCGAGCCCCTGCCCGCCCGAGACCTCGCAGCCGTCGGGGAGGACCGCCCACATGCCCGCCGCCAGCGCGAGCTCGCCGTGGCGGTCGCGGACGCGGGTCGGCGCGGTGACGCAGGCAAAGACCGTGCCACCGTCGACGATGGTCTCGGCGCCGCCCCAGGTGCGGACGAGGACCCCGTCGAGCGCCAGCCCGCCGCCGTCGACGAGGGGCAGCGGCAAGAACTGTGCCATCGTCACGGCTCGGCCCCGGCGCGGACCTCGCCCACCCGAACCCAGCCGCGGTCCGTCGGCGCGTTGACGAAGTGGCCGAGCTTGACCGAGACGACCCGGACGCCGCGCGGGGGCGCGAAGTCGACCGTCTTCCAGTTGCCGTCGGGCCCGCGCCGCTGGTGGTCGAAGGTGTCGAGGGCCAGCCGGTGGTCGACCAGCGCCTCGGTCAGCGCGATGGGGCCCGAGCGCCAGCGCTCGTCCGACGCAGCCTCGAGGTAGACACGGGCTGTCGGGAGCGTGCCCGACAGCGTGACGGTCAGGTGCGTGTGGCCATCGAGCGGCGGGACGTCGCGGCGGTCGAGGTTGACGTGCCACTTGCCGTTCGCCTGTGGGGCCACGTTCGAGACGGTGACCTCGGCGACCGCGGGCGATCCGGGTCGCAGGACGAGACTCGCCTCCGTGCCAGGGCTCGCGTCGAGGGCGACCGCGGCCTGGTCTGCGACGACGAGGCGCCACGGGGGCGCGACCTCAGGGCGCGTCGCCTGCCAGACCACCACCCCGCCGCCCGAGAGGACGAGCGCCGCGAGCCCGCCCGCAAACCACCGTCGACGCGTCGCGGCCCGCCCGGCCAGCACCGCGCGCCGCATCGTGAGCGTCTCCTCGGCCTCCGCGAGGTGGTGCTCCGCGACCCCGAGCTCGCGCGCCGCCTCGCGCACCGCCTGCCGTTCGACCGCCCGCTCCTGCTCCCGATCGGAGAGCTCGACCGCGAGCTTCAGCGCGGCGTTCGGATCGGCCTCGGGCTCCCTCGGCGGGCCTGCGTTCTTCCCTCGACTCATGTCTCCCCTCCGCCCATCTTCTTCCTGGCATGGCCCGGCAGCCCACGCACGCCGGCCACAAGCTTCACGAGCGACCGCCATCAAGCACCTGACGAAGCCAGCTCTCGAGGGTGAGCAGCAGCCAGATGCGGATCCCGCGGCGCGGGCGCAGGCCTCGAACCTCGCCCGAGGCGAGGCGCTCAAGGAAGTCGCGCCGGAAGAGGCCGCGTGGGGCGAGGCCGTCGAGCAGCCGCTCACGCGCCCAGCCCTGCAGAGGCCCCGAGAACCACGCCTCGACGGGCACCAGCATGCCGCTCTTCGGGCGCTCGATGATGGCCTCCGGCAAGAGATCGCGCACGCTCTCCTTCAGCAGGAACTTCTCGGTGGCGCCTGCGCGCTTGAGACGCGCCGGGATGCGAAAGGAGTGCGCCACGAGGTCGCGGTCGAAGAGCGGCGAGCGCGGGCGGACGCCAGCGGCGAGGCCGAGGTGTTCGACCTTCGGCAGGATGTGCTGCGGCCCCTTCCAGTCGATGTTCATCGCCATCAGGCGGTCGAGGAAGCTCGGCCAGCGCGCGTCGTCGAGCCAGGGCGTCACGAGCCCTTCGACGGCACCGTCCGTGATGGCCGCGCGGACCTCGGGCGCGAGCGCCTGATCGAGGTCGCCCCAGAGGCGCTGGTGCGCCATCAGATAGGCCCGCTCGCGGGCGAGGGGACCGTCGGCCTCGTCGCCGTAGAGCTCGCTCAGCAGCAGCGGCGCGTTCTTGGGCCCGCCAAAGGTCGGATCCCCGCCCTCGCCGTTGAAGAGGGCCGTGTGGCCCGCCTCACGCGCAGCTTTGAAGATCATCGCGTTCGGGACGGTCAGCGGGTCGCCGTTGGGCTCGGACAGCGCGGCCACGGTCGCGTCGAAGCGGGCGCGGACGTCGGCCTCCGTCACGGTCAGCGGGACGTGTTCGGCACGGAGGTTGCGCGCGACGAGGCCGGAGAAGGCGAGCTCATCCCGATGCGGCGGCCCGAAGGTGATCGAGAAGGCCCGCAGCGGGCGGTCTCCGAGGCGGCGCAGCAACGCCGCAACGAGGCTCGAGTCGACGCCGCCCGACAGCGAGCAGCCAAGCGTCGGGTCGTCTGGCAAGAGCCGCGTGACGGTCGCCTCGAGGGCGGACCTCAGCCTGTCGCGCAGCGCGTCGTCGGACTGCGAGGCGGGCGTCGAGGGCGGCAGGCGCCAGAACGGGCGGACCTCGGGCGAGGACCTTGGGGCATGACCAAAGACGAGCTCGGCGCCAGCTGGGACCGCCTCGACGCCCGCCGCGAGCGTGGCGGTCCCTGGGACGTAGGCGGTCGCGAGGTAGGTGGCGAGGGCGACAGGGTTGAGCGCGCGCGAGGCGCCCTGCGCGAGGACGTCGTGCAGGCGGGGGCCGAACACGGGATATCCGGATGCGTCAAATCCCCAATAGAGCGATCGATGCCCGAGGGCGTCGCGGGCGAGGTGCAGGTGCCCGTCGTCGTCGCGCCAGGCGAGCGCGAAAGCGCCCCGGAGACCCGCGAGCCCGCAAGGCGCCGTGACCGCAGCCT
>SYAK01000346.1 GCA_005788935.1 Pseudomonadota bacterium | reverse complement strand
CGAGCGCTGTGCGCTCCGATGACTTCGAGCGGCCCGCGAACCACATCGCCACGCCCGCGACCGCGAGCACCACGACGCCCCCGAAGATGAGCTTGCGGTGGTCGTAAATCCCCTGCCAGAAGGCGTGGAGCTGGACCTCCACCTCGTCGGGCTGGCGGAGCTCTTCCTTGGTCATCGGCTTGTCTTTCGGCGCCATCGTTGGGTCTCTCCGTGGAGGGGCCGGCATGGTCGCCCAGCGAACGCGCGCTGTCAACCGCCTCGCGCGCCCCGCCACCGCCCCGCCAACGCCCCGCCAACGAAATGACTGGAACGGGCTCGCGCGCCGCGTGACCCGCGCGGTCGAGGTCGGCGGCGTTCCACGCGACGGCGCGACGCTCGTTCGGTCGTTCCAGCACGATCTGTCAGCACGCTGTTGGGGCACAGCATCTTGCCCGGGCTGGTCCGGTCGTACCCGACACCGTCTCACGGACCGCGCGCTTCAGGCCCCCTGAGCGCACGTGACCGCACGCGGGGCGATCGGGGGTTCCCATTCGGCCCCGACCATGTAGAACGTCGCCCACCAGCGCCCCGCACGGGTTGCCTGACCAGAGACCGAACGAGGAGACCGCCAATGGCCCCGCGCCTCTCGATCCGCGACATCCGGGAGCTGAAGGAACGGCGCGAGCCGATCGCGATGGTCACGGCCTACGACGCCACCTTCGCGCGCCACCTCGACGCGGGCGGGGCCGACATGCTGCTCGTCGGGGACTCGCTCGGGATGGTCGTGCAGGGCCACGACTCGACGCTCCCCGTCACGGTCGACGACATGGTCTACCACACGCGCGCGGTCGTCCGCGGCTCCCAGCGCGCACTCGTCGTCGCCGACATGCCGTTCATGTCGTATCAGCCATCGCTCGAGCTCGCCCTCCGAAACGCCGGGCGCCTGCTCGCCGACGGCGGCGCTCAGGCCGTCAAGGTCGAGGGGGCGGGGGGCGTGATCGCGACGACCCGGGCCCTCGTCGAGGCCGGCGTCCCGGTCGTCGGCCACCTCGGGCTGACACCGCAGTCCATCCACACCCTCGGCGGCTTCCGGGTGCAGGGGCGCTCCGAGCAGGCCGCCGCGCGCCTCATCGAGGACGCCCTCGCCCTCGAGGAGGCCGGCGCCTTCGCGCTCGTTCTCGAGACCATCCCGGCCGAGCTCGCCGCGAACATCACCGAGCGCCTCGCCATCCCGACCATCGGCATCGGCGCGGGCGTCGGCTGCGACGGCCAAGTCCTCGTCAGCTATGACCTGCTCGGCCTCTTCGACCAGCTCGCCCCAAAATTTGTCAAGCAATACGCAAGCCTCGGTGACGCAACCCGCGACGCCGTGCGGACCTACGTTAACGAGGTCAAGGCGCGCACGTTCCCGACCGAGGCCCACGCCTTCAAGTGACGCCGCAGCGCCCCCGACGGAGGACTCCGCCATGCTCCGCCTGACCACCGCAGACGCCCTCCGCGCCTACCGCGCGGGCCTCGACGGCCTCCCGCAAGGTGCGCGCGTCGCCCTCGTCCCCACGATGGGCGCGCTGCACGAGGGCCACCTCAGCCTCATCGCCGAAGCCCGCCGCGAGGCCGACCACGTGATCGCGACGATCTACGTCAACCCGACGCAGTTCGACCGGCCCGACGACCTCGCCGCCTACCCGCGCGACCCCGACGGCGACGCCCGCCTCCTCGAGGCCGCTGGCTGTGACGCGCTCTTCGAGCCAACGACGCTCTACGCGCCCGACCACGCGACCTGGGTCGAAGTGCCAGCGCTCGCGACGACGCTCTGCGGCGCCTCGCGCCCTGGCCACTTCCGCGGAGTCGCCACGATCGTGACAAAGCTGCTGAACCTCGCGCGCCCCCACGTCGCGATCTTCGGCGAGAAGGACTTCCAGCAGCTGCGCCTCATCCGTCGCCTCGTCCGCGACCTCGACCTGCCCGTCCGCATCCTCGCGGGTCCGACGGTCCGCGAGCCCGATGGTCTCGCGATGAGCTCTCGCAACCGCCGCCTGACGCCCGAGGCGCGCGCGGCCGCCCCGGTGATTTTTCGCGCGCTCGCCGCCGCGACCCGCTCCGGGGCCCCGGTCGGCACTTCTCTGGCCGCGATCCGGCAGGCCATCGAAGTCGCAGGGGGCGCAATCGATTACGTCGCCGCCGTCGACGCGGACAGCCTCGCGCACCTGCCTTTCGAGGCCACGCCGCCGCGTGGGGCGTGCTTCGCGGTGGCCGTCTTCTTCGGGTCTGTCCGCCTCATAGACAACGCCACCGTCGGCTGAGCGGTCGACTCAGCCCGGGATGGCAGCCACGAGCGCCGCGAGATCCGGCGGGTCTGGAGCCTCGAAGCGCAGCGTGTCCCCCGTGACGGGGTGCCTGAATCCGAGCACCGCCGCGTGCAGCGCGAGCCGTGGCATGGCGCGGGCCGCCTGCAGCTCGCGGAGGGCCTGCGTGCCGCGCGCGCCGTGGACGTGGGCTGGCAGCGTCCCGCCGTAGAGCGGGTCCGCGATGATGGGCGTGCCAAGCTCGGCGAGATGCATCCGGATCTGGTGCGTCCGCCCGGTCTCGAGGCGACACGCGACCACGACGAGCATCTCGCCGCGCGAGAGCGCCTGCCAGTGCGTCACCGCGCGCCGCGCGTTCGGCGCCACCGCCGCCGGAAGACGCCCGGTGAAGCGCTTGCGGTCAACCGGGTCGCGGGCGTGCGTCGTTCGGATGGTCCCACCCTCGCCGCGCGCGCCGAGGGTCACCGCGCGGTAGATCCGCTCGAGGTCGTGGGCCTGGAACATCGCCTGCAGCCCCGTCAGCGCGGCCTCGGACAGCGCCACGACCATGAGGCCACTCGTGTCCTTGTCGATGCGGTGGACGATGCCAGGCCGCTCGGCATCTCGCAGCGCGAGCGCCCGCCCGGACTCGCGCGCCCAGTGGAGCAGCCCGTGAACGAGGGTCCCCTGCGCGTGCCCCGCCCCGGGATGGACCACGAGGCCTGCGGGCTTGTTCAACACCGCCAGGTGCGCGTCGACATAGACGAAGTCGAGGGCCATCGCCTGCGGCTCGAGCCCGCTCGGTCGCACCGGGGCCGCGAGGACGGTGACCTCCTGACCAGCCCGCAGGCTCTGGCCAGGCTTCTCGGGCGGGCGACCATCGACCGCCACCCGACCCGCCTCGAGCGTCCGCGTGACCTGGCTGCGCGTCGCCACGGCCTGATGATCGGCGAGGAAGCGGTCAAGTCGAATCCCGGCCTCCTCGGCCGCGACGACGCGCGCGAAGCCGGGTGCCCCATCATTCCCTGACAGAGTGTCAGTGCGTTCGGCCCGCGGGCTCGCCAACGCGTCATCATCGCTCTCGAAATCGTCGTCGAGGTCCGGCCCCACCCGCGCGTCACGCATGCAATCCCCCGAAGGCCGCCCTCGCTCCCCGAAAACGCCCGGAGGCCCGTCAAAGGGCCTCCGGAACGGTCACACCCGCGGCTTGGCGCGAATCAGGTGCGGAACTTGTACAGGTCCGACAGGTCGGCGATGTCGTCGACGTCGAGCCAGTTGTCGTGGACGTACTGGACGTGAATGACCGCGCCCTTCGCCTCGATGAGGTGGTTCAGCAGCTGTGGCAGGCTCCAGCGCGCGACGTCGACGTTGCCCGCCTCGAGCCCCGCGACCGCGTCAAGCAGCTGGGCCATGCCCGCCTGAGAGGCGTACATGAGGCCCGTCCACTCGCCCGAGGCCTCCTCGGCGCCGAGCTGGTCGTCGATGCGCACGAGCGTGTAGTCGATCTCCTTGATGCCCTCGGCGCGCTCGGGCGTCACGCGGGCCCAGTCCACCGACTTGCGCGCCTTCTTCGCGGGCCGCTTGTGGTCGACAACGACGGTGAAGTCGTGGGTCGACTTGACGAGGTTCTCGATGATGAAGGACTTCGCGACGACGTCGCCATAGCCGATGAGGGTCCGGTCGTTCATCGTCTTGCGCGCCGCGAGCAACGAGCCCACCTCGCCCGTCGCCTCCCAGGCGGCGTTGTGCTGGTACTTCACCGAGGTCATCGTGAAGGCCTCGGGCTTGTAGCCGGTCACGACCGTGATGTCGCGGATGCCGCCCTGACGGATGGCCTTGACGGCGTGCGCGATGACCGGGCTGCCCTCGACCTCGAGCATCGCCTTCGGCTTGTCGTCGGTCAGGTTGCCGAAGTTCGAGCCCTTCGACGCCGCGAGCAGCACGGCGCGTCCAGCGCTCGCGGTCTTCGGCAGGTAGAGCTTCTCCCACTTCTCGTACGCCTCCATCCCTTGCAGGCGGAAGATCTCCTCGACTGTCGGGAGGTCCTTCTCGATGTGGGCGAGGGTCTCCTTCTCCTTCAGGTACGCGGCCATGTCCTTCATCGCCTTGATGCCCGAGCGCAGGATGTGGTTCGCCCAGATGACGAGCGAGATCCCGTTCGCGCGCATCTCCTCGGTCGGCGTCGCGTAGTACTTCGTCGGCACGATGACGACTGGCAGGCGGTTCCCCCACTCCTTCATGAAGGCCCAGATCTCCTTCGGATCCTTGATCTTCGAGTGCACGAGCACCGCGTCGGCGCCCGCGAGACGGTAGGCCTCGCAGCGCTTGAGCGCCTCCTCGAGACCCCAGCCCGCGATGAAGGCCTCCGTGCGGGCGACGATGCAGAAATCGTCGTCGCGGGCGGCGTCCTT